>NZ_CDRRQK010000023.1:0-47679 GCF_977044405.1 Dorea sp. | reverse complement strand
ATAAAGGAAATATATGTAATAGAGTCCAATAAGGTGGCTCTGAATTACCGGAATATATGGCTCCCATTCTCCGGAATGGTGGCTCTCAAAGTCCGGACAGGTGGCTCAGAGAGCCCCGGAATAATCAAAACCACATGAATCCGAACGCAGCAGTCACCAGAAAAGAGTTAGTTGTATCAGGCAGTTCGCTCTTTATCTGATATCATCAGGATATGAAGCTTATATACCTATAAATCTTGAATATATCCAACATAGAAAATCAAAATATTCGGCATATATATTCTCCCACGAAGAAATATCTCGGATCTTTAATGCCAGCAATCAGGTTTATCCAAACAGACAGTCAACTATGCATCTGGTAATGCCAGTTTTGATCAGGCTCTTATATTGTACAGGATTGCGAGTAATGGAAGCATTGAAACTTCAACTTAAGAATGTAAATCTGACCGAAGGAACACTGCTTATTGAAAGTGCTAAATTTAACAAAGACAGATTGATCCCTGTTTCCGAAAGCATGCGGGAGATCCTGATACAATACTGTTCTGTGATGCACCCACTATATTCACCGGAAGACTATCTGTTTGTTGGGGTAACAAGAGAGCCTTGTTCGCATCATAACATATATTTACGCTTCCGCGAAATTCTGGTAAGCGCCGGGATTAATCATGCTGGAAGGGGATATGGGCCAAGAATTCATGACATACGGCACACTCATTGTTGTCATGTTTTACAGGCTGCATCTCATAATAAAACAGATCTTACAAATATGCTTCCGGCTTTATCGGTATATATGGGACATGAATCTGTGCTTGCAACCAGTCAGTATTTAAAAATGACAGCTGAGATTTATCCGGATATCCTTCATGCCGTAGAGAGCCTATGTTCACAGGTAATACCAGAGGTACTGTCATGAAACCAACAAATTTTGCCCAATATATGAGCACATATCTTACAGTGTTTTTACCTGGAGTTAAAGGAGTTAGTTATAATACGATTGCATCTAAGCGAGATACATATATGCTTTTGTTTAAATATTTGAAAGAATGTCAGAATCTCAAACCTGAGGCTGTTGACATACCACAGTTAAGTATGGAAGTGATTAATGCTTTCTTAGAGTGGCTTGAGACAACACGTAATTCAAGTGTTTCTACGCGTAATATCAGGTTAGCAGCTATTAAATCACTCTTTTCTTATATACAGATGCAGACACCGGACTATATATACCAATGCCAGCAGATACTATCTATACCTCGCAAGAAAGAGCCGGAACATAACATAGAGTATCTGACAGTAGATGGAATAAAAGCAGTTCTTGATGCCGTAGATACATCCACAAAGCAAGGATTACGAGATCTTGCTTTATTGAGCATTATGTATGACAGTGCTGCACGTGTACAGGAAATAGCAGACTTATGTGTTAATGATTTTCGGATAGAAAAACCGTCAACGCTTCGCCTTACTGGAAAAGGACAAAAAACACGAATTATACCATTGATGGATAACACAGCAGCACTTTTGATAAAATACATTAATCTTTTTCATCCGCATTACAAGGGTGCACATGGTATACCGCTTTTTTCAAACCGCAACGGCAAAAAACTTACCAGAGCAGGTATTTCTTATATACTGAACAAATATGTAGACCTTGCGAAAGAAAAACATCCATCTCTGATACCAGAAACTGTATCACCACACGGTCTACGTCATAGCAAAAGCATGCACATGCTACAAGCAGGAGTTCCATTGATATATATCCGTGACTTTCTCGGACATTCTGAGATTTCTACAACAGAGATTTACGCTCGCTGTGACAGTGAACAAAAAAGAAAAGCTATCGAAGCAGCCTGTCCAAGCATAACCAAAGCAGATGTGCCTCTGTGGCATTCTGATAGTACTCTGATGGAGTGGCTTCAGTCACTGTGATAAAGCAGAATAAAATGTAAAGTCATAGAGACATTATTTTACGTTACAACTTAATGTTTGACTGTGACTTTACATTTTGCCTAACTTTCCATTTCACATATCTGTGGACGGAATGCTATACTCAGTTCCTTATGAATACATCAAAAAGAAAGTTGATGTAAAAGTAACAGATACCACCATTGAAATTTTTTACAACCATAACCGCATTGCATCCCACCGCCGTCTGAAAGGACGGCCTGGAAAGTACAGCACTGTCACGGAACATATGCCGGAAGACCATCAGAAATATCTGGAATGGAACGGCGACCGATTCTGTAAATGGGCAGAGCGGATTGGCATAAATACGTACACTGTGGTCAATGCGATACTGACCTCCAAACGTGTGGAACAACAGACTTATAGGAGTTGCATGGGACTTCTGAAACTTACTGATAAATACTCAGAAGCTTTGCTTGAAGCAGCCTGCAAAAAGGCGTTATCCTAGTAAACGGTAGAACATAAGTACCTTGACAAATAAGGATGGTCACTTTTTTGACCATCCTATTTTTCAGTTCTTTTAACAGGTTTCCGGATATGCTCCGGCAATGTTGCCGACCATGGCAACAAGGCTTCCAGGAAATCTGTGTTTGTATCATCTTCGTGTTTTGGAATCTCTGTAAGCAGATATTCAAAATAATCATACGGTTTCAGATTATTCGCTTTGGCTGTTTCTGCAATACTATAGATGATTGCAGAACTCGTTGCACCGTTAATTGTATCAATCATTTCCCAGTTCTTCTTTCCGATACAGAATCCCCGGATTGCCCGTTCACTGGCATTATTATCTATCGGGACATCTCCGTCTTCCAAAAAGACTCTTAAATACCGCTCATGATTTAGCGCATAGGTGAACGCCTCTTTCACTTTCCCGTTCTGTGGAGTTTTGGAACTGATCTGTTTCAGGTACGCAAAGAAAGCATCTACAAGTGGTTTGACCACTAATTGACGCTGTGTAAGCCGGTCTTCTGATGAAAGATCCGAAAGTTTTCCTTCTTCCCGATAGATTGCACGTATCTGATTCATGATCAAATATAATACGGACTCCTTTTGATGTGCTTTCGGCACCATCTCCAGTGCGTCATGGAACCGTCTCCGACAATGAACCCAACAGCCGGCAATTCTCAGGTCTTCGCGTTCCTTTTCCAAAGTATGATATACCTGATAACCATCTGTAACACAGATTCCGGTATAATCTTTCAAAAATTTCCGCGGATGTGATGCGTTACGGGTTTTCTGATATTCATAAAGAATAATCTGACGTTCCTGTTGCATGAATCCAGAACGATAAACCCACATCCAGCTTTGGCTTCCGGCCGGACGTCCATCTTTGTTGACAAGTACTGGTGTTTCGTCTGCTTGGATTACATGATATTCATACAAAAGACTGTGAAGATAATCGTACATGATTCCCAGATACCCTTCGCCCAGACGAATCATCCAGTTCGCCATGTTCTGTCTTGGAATCGCAAGTCCATATCTCTCAAACTCTTTTTCAAGACGATAGAGCGGAACCGCATTTACATACTTTCCATTTATGATTGCTGCTGCAAGTGAAGGGGATACCAGACTTCCGCGAAGCAGATTCCGCGGATGTGGTGCTTTTACCATATGTTCATCTACTTTGCTGGAATAAACGCCAATGTGATGTTCTTCCACTTCAACCTTTGCCGGAATGAATTGATAGCAGCGGGAAATCATATCCGGGAGTTGTTTCCACCCATTTTTTCCAAACTCTGCTGTCAATTCTTCTTCGGTCAGATAATGTTCAACTCTCTGCACTGGTAGATCTGATAAATCAGCGGTTCGTTTTCCTGCCTGCTTCTTAGGTCTAACCTTTTTTAATTCCAGTTCTTCCGGTTCCGGAGCCTCAAGATCACACACTGCTTCTGCTTCATTGAAAAACACAATCGTTCCATTTACTTCCATAAAACGAATCTGATTTGGATCTTCCAGCTTTTCACTTGACCTGCCAAATCGGTTTTTCTTTGAAAGAATCAATTGTTCCATCATCAGCTGCATCTTTTCATTTAATGCTTCTGTTTGTTTTGTCAGTTCTTCCATCTGATCCTGCATTCCAAGAAAAAGAGAAATCAACAATTCCTTATCAAGTTTATTCAGTTGTTCTTCTGTGTACTTAAATGCCATAATAACCAGAACTCCTGTCTTCATTCTGATTTTAATTATAGCAGATTCGTTGTATTATCGCTAATCCGTGGCATATATCCTTTCGGCATAATGACGGTGGATCATACATCTGGAAAGTCGTATTTTACAACCTTTCAGATCTATTATTCACTTTTCTCAGCCGACCAATTTATTTAGAAACATCAGCTGGCTGAGAGGATTAAGAACGTTTTGAAAGACATGGTATGTACCTGTTTATTCGTCTGCTTTTCTATTTTTATTTTCAGCATTCTGCACAATAACTTTTACATCATGCTTGGAGTTTCCTTTAATTCAGAAATAGGATTCCTTGCGACGATTTCGAACTCCTGCATCAGCATACGATATTGGTCTTCCGTAATAGACAGTGCTTCATCCGTTGACCAGGGCCATCGGAATGCTCCTTTATCCAAGCGTTTATACATTAAAAGAAATCCATCACCTTCCCAAAGTAATGCTTTGATTCGGTCATTCCTCCGTCCACAGAACAGAAACAATGTATTTTTGTCATAAGGATCCAGTTTAAACTGAAAGCGGATAATATTTGCTAATCCATCAATTCCGCGTCTAAGATCTGTAAAGCCGGTTGCCAGATAAACTTTTTTGAATCCGGAAGCGTTTGCATCATTCAGCCTGCGTAATCACCTTTATGAGATATTTCAGTACTTCAGTGGAAGCATTCGAAAATACTTCAAAAGAAACTCCTTCTTTTGTTTTAATACGGATTGCCGGAACAGGATCCGAAACATTCTCAGTATCTACAGCTGTATTTTCTTCTGATGGTATTGGCAGTTCGATAAAATTTGATTGTTCTGTCTGTATTTGATCTAAACATGCTTTTCGAACACGCCGGAGTCGATAATAATAATTGGCTTTTGTAATATTGTTTTGATTACACCATGTTTCAACGTCCATTCCACTCGGACGATTCTTACAATCCCGCACCTGTTCTGCCCACTGTTGGAGCCTGACCTGTTCCGCCATAAGACTGGTTTGTGTAGTCATAACTTACCTCCTGAGTATAGCCGGTCAAAAAAGTTGAGTACTTAACTTTTTTGACTGACTATCTTTGATGAGTGTAATTATGCCATAATAGATTTGAGTATGAAAGGTACTTATGTTTTACCGTTTACTTATCCTATACAGCATCGCCAAGTTACAAGAGCATCAAAAACATCCTTGTAACAGGTTCTGTAAAACAGGAATCAGAAACATCAGATTCCAAGACTACACACAAAGCACACGGCATCACAAGAGGTGCCGACTACTATCGGAGGTAATCATATATGACAAATCAGAGTACAATAGATAAATTAATTGAGCTGCGTCTTACATCAATGGCAGATGCATTCCGCAACCAGCTCAATGATTCTGAATTTAAGGAAGTACCATTTGAAGACCGTTTTGGTATGCTGGTAGATATCGAATACAGCAATCGGAAAAATAACCGTTTGAAACGTTTGATTCATAACGCTGGATTTGATCAGCCAGATGCAAATATCATGGATATCAATTATACTTCCGGACGCAAGCTCAACAAAAATCTCATCAACAGACTTGCTACTTGCGAATATATATCTGAACATCGGAATCTCTTTATTACTGGTGCAACAGGCTGTGGGAAGACCTACATGGCTTGTGCTTTTGGTATGGAAGCGTGTAAACGTTATTTCACTACCAGATATATCCGTCTCCCAGATCTGCTTATTGATCTAGAGATTGCAAGGACGGAAGGAAACTACCGAAAAGTCATGGCTAAATATGCAAATCCACTGATGCTCATTCTCGATGAATGGCTTCTTTTAAAACCAACTGAGATCGAGCAGAAAGACATTTTTGAGCTCCTACATCGGAGACGTAAGAAATCATCTACGATTTTCTGCTCTCAGTATAGATTCGAAGAATGGTATGATCAGCTTGGTGGTGACGACAGTCCATTGGCTGACGCGATTATTGATCGAATCGCACATGACAGCTACCGGATCAATATCACAAGCATTGATGCTGAGCATGATATCTCTATGATAGAGATCTATGGCTTGGATAAAATGTTACGCGAGTAAACTCGCATAAGCGGTTCCCGCATTACCGGACAGACGGTTTCCCGTCTGCCGGATTTGCGGTGTTACCGCACAGGAATATTCAATTATGTATTTTTATAATGATCCCGTTTTTAATACAAGCAATTATAATCATTTTTCCCTATACTTCCTCAAAAAACGTATCCGGTCTTTCAGGATTAAACACCTCATTACAAGTCATCACCGTAACAAGATCCTCCGTATCACTCAGATTAATAATATTATGCGTCCATCCCGGAATCATATGAATTGCCTCAATCTTCTCCCCAGACACTTCAAACTCTACTTTCTCACCCGTATTAATATTACGCTCCTGAATCAGCCCATGTCCAGCAACCACGATAAAAAGTTCCCACTTAGAATTATGCCAGTGCTGTCCCTTCGTAATTCCAGGTTTGCTGATATTAATAGATACCTGTCCACAATCCTCCGTATGTACAAGTTCTGTAAATGAACCTCTGTTATCCACATTCATCTTCAAAGCATATTTGAACTTATCCGTTGGTAAATAGGTAAGATATAAGCTATATAACTTTTTAGCAAATGATCCTTCCGGCATCTTAGGCATCATCAAAGTTGTTGGTTGCTCTTTGAACTGCTGTAATAAATCAACAATCTCACCTAATGTAACCTTATGTGTAACCGGAACATAACAGTAGCGTCCATCTTCTTTTGCAACAGTCTCCACTCCATCGAATTCACAGTGTTGCTCTTTTCCTTCCAGAAGCTCAAACATTCCTTCTACTAAATCATCAATATATAATAATTCCAATTCTGTAGTCGGATCATTCACGATAAATTCTTCGTCATTCGCTACAGCCCAGCAAAATGTAGATACTGCAGAATTATATTTTGGTCTGGAATGTCCCATTAAATTTGGGAAACGATATACTGCAACCTTTGCCCCTGTTTCTTTCGCATAATCAAAGAATAACTCTTCACCAGCCTTTTTAGAACGACCATACTCCGAATTACCAAAACGTCCAGCTAATGTAGCCTGAATAGACGAAGACAGCATAATCGTCGCCTTATTATTATACTTTTTCAGATTATTAAGAAGATCTGAAGCAAAGCCAAAATTTCCTTTCATAAAATCTTCCGGATTCTCAGGACGATTAACACCTGCAAGATTAAATACAAAATCCGCAGTTTCACAATACTTATCCAATTCTTCTGGTGTTGAATTCAGATCATATTCATAAATCTCTCCGATAGAAATATTCGGTCTTGTCCGATTCTTATTGTCTCTGATATTCTTTAAATTATTCACCAGTGCGGTTCCTACCATGCCTTTTGCGCCTGTTACTAAAATATTCATAACTATCTACTCTCTTTCATGTTTTATATAAAAATACTTCCCCTACCTAAATCATCCACTAAAATCTTTTTATAACAAAAGATTTTAGCAAAACAACGCAGCACTACCTGGTACTGCGTTGTCCCTCAAATTAAATATCTTTTCTCCAAACCATCTTGTTAACTACACCAGTGTAACTCTGGATAATCTTAACAACCTTCGTACTTACATTCTCTTCCACATAATCCGGTACTGGAATTCCGTACTCTCCGGCTTTATTCAATTCAACTGCTGTATCTACTGACTGAAGAAGCCCCTTCTCATCAATACCAGACAAGATAAAGCATGCTTTTTCCATAGCTTCCGGACGTTCTGTTGATGTACGAATACATACAGCCGGGAATGGATGTCCAACTGATGTAAAGAAACTACTCTCTTCCGGCAATGTTCCTGAATCAGATACTACTGCAAATGCATTCATCTGCAGGCAGTTATAATCATGGAATCCTAATGGTTCATGTTGAATGACTCTTGGATCTAATTTAAATCCTGTAGCTTCAATTCTTTTCTTACTACGTGGATGGCAAGAATATAAAATAGGCATATTATATTTCTCTGCCATCTTATTAATTGCATTAAACAGAGATAAGAAATTCTTCTCTGTATCAATATTTTCCTCACGATGAGCAGAAAGAAGGATATACTTTCCTTTTTCAAGTCCAAGTCTTTCGTGAATATCAGATGCTTCAATCTCTGCCAAATTATTATGAAGAACTTCTGCCATTGGAGAACCAGTAACATAAGTTCTTTCCTTTGGAAGACCACAATCTGCAAGGTAACGGCGAGCATGTTCTGAATAAGCCATATTCACATCCGAAATAATATCTACAATACGTCTGTTTGTCTCTTCCGGCAGGCACTCATCTTTACAGCGATTTCCTGCTTCCATATGGAAGATTGGAATATGAAGTCTCTTTGCTCCAATAACTGACAGACAACTATTCGTATCACCAAGTACTAATACTGCATCCGGTTTAATCTCTGCCATTAATTTATAGCTCTGAGCAATAATATTACCACAAGTTTCTCCAAGATCAGATCCAACAGCATTCAGATAAACTTCTGGATCATCCAATTTCAGATCTTTAAAGAATACTCCGTTCAAGTTATAGTCATAATTCTGACCTGTATGAGCAAGAACCACATCAAAGTACTGTCGTGTCTTATTAATTACTGCAGCCAGACGAATAATCTCTGGTCTGGTTCCTACAATAATCAAAAGCTTTAACTTTCCATTTTCTTTCCATTTCACATTATCATATGTTCCCATTATTATTTCCCTTTCATATTGCAACTCACTGACATTCCATCTAGAAGGTCTTCGTCTACATCAACTATGCTTTCATTGCAAATTGTAACATTACTTCCGATTCGTACTCTTTTTCCTACTTTTGCATAGGTTCTTACTACAGAATTCGTATAAACAAGTACATAATCGTCTACTGTACTATCATGATGGATTTCAACACCTGGATTCAATAAAACACCATTCCCTATCGATGCTCCATTTTGAATCACTGAATTTTGCAATAATACACATCCCCATCCCATATGGGAATATGGACTGACATATGCGCTTTCACATACAATATTAGGGAAAGTATATCCCAGCTCCATGGCATTTTCATAAATTCGTTCACGTAATTTATTATTGCCAATTGTCACAATTAGTAATGAATACTCTTTGCGAAGTTCTTTTAAATCCGAAATATGCCCTACCACTGGAACATCACAAATATTAGTGCCCACATCAAATCCGTCATCTACAAATGCACATTCATACTTCTGTCTTGCCTGTTCCGAAACGACTCTTCCGAAACCTCCAGATCCAATCAAAAGTAATTTTTCTTTTTTTATCTCTTCGTCCATTTTACATTTCCTTTAATGCCTGCTGTACATAATCTGTTGTCAGAATTTTCTTAACTGTTCCTTCTACATCCAATCTTTCTGTATTATGGCTTGTATAAGATTCATCTGCCATTGTATGTACTTCACCTTTTACAACAAATTTGTCGTAGTTCAAATCACGATTATCTGCTGCAACACGGAAATAATGTCCCATATCTTCGCTACGTAACCGTTCTTCTCGAGTCATTAACGTCTCAAAAAGCTTTTCTCCATGACGTGTTCCAATAATATTAGTACCTGTATCTCCAAACAACTGCTGTACTGCTTTTGCTAAATCTCCAATTGTAGATGCATCCGCTTTCTGAATGAAGAGATCTCCTGGATTCGCATGCTGGAATGCAAACATAACCAAATCAACGGCTTCGTCTAAGTTCATCAAAAAACGTGTCATATTCGGATCTGTAATTGTAATAGGATTACCTGATTTAATTTGGTCAATAAAGAGCGGAATAACACTTCCTCGGCTACACATTACATTACCATAACGTGTACAACAAATGGTTGTCCCACCACGTTCTGCTGCAACACGAGCGTTAGCATAAATAACATGTTCCATCATTGCTTTTGAAATTCCCATAGCGTTAATTGGATAAGCTGCCTTATCTGTTGATAAACACACAACTCTTTTAACACCTGCATCAATCGCTGCATGTAATACATTGTCCGTACCAATTACATTAGTCTGTACTGCCTGCATCGGGAAAAATTCACATGATGGTACCTGTTTTAATGCTGCCGCATGAAAAATATAATCTACCCCTGGCATTGCATCTTTTATTGACTGTGGATTTCGCACATCACCAATATAGAATTTTACTTTATTAGCATGTTCTGGATGTTGCGCCTGTAACTCGTGACGCATATCATCCTGTTTCTTCTCATCACGTGAAAAAATTCTAATTTCCTTTAAATCAGAATCTAAAAAATGTTTCAGAACTGTAGATCCAAAAGATCCTGTCCCTCCTGTAATCATCAATGTTGCGTTATTAAATGCAGACATAATATATTCTCCTTTATTCTTGATGTATTTAAATTATAATTTATTATATATCCTAATTCTTATATGTACACTTATCTTTATCTATATTTTTACACAATAACCATTTATCTACTTCTTCTTATTTTCCATCCAACTAACTATCGGCATTTCAACATATTTAATTCTCAACTGATCAATCACCGTACAAACCACATAGATTCCTAAAACGGATCCCACAGCATGTATAATCAAAAATGATGACTCGAAATATGCTGTATTTTTCAAAAAATCCACCCACAGCCACTGTCGCATCGTATCACTATTGGCATGGATTAACAAAACACCTAACGTAGACGCTGCAACTTTATTAATAAAGTTGCTTTGTAGAATATAAACATTCTTAAAAAACATAAAAGCAAATACGGCCGTCGTTAATGCTAAAATTTTGTTGCAATCATTAACGAAAAAATATGAGAGCCCCTGATATCCTAAACGCTTTCCTAAATAAGTGAGTATTATTACACTCATCCACGATAAAACTAGTGAACCGATTGTCAACCACATCCACAATTTTGTATTTTTAAACCAATGTTTTTCATAAATTCGTAAATAAGCGGCCAATAAATATAAAATGATAAACCAAGTAACATAGTTAAATGAAACCTTTGCCAAAACAAATGACGGTAAAAAAGTGTAAATAAACAAAAATAATCCAACTAGAAGCAAATGCTCTTTTTCAGTTAACGCACCAATTAATTTATTAAGAAATGGAATAAACAAATAAAACAACAAATAACATGCCATAAAATTGTCCTAAACAATAAAAAATGGAAATATCATTTTCAAAAAACTTATTCCTGAAAATTTTGCATATCCAGTTATCAAAAAAACAGCAAACAATATTATTGCATAAAAGTATCTTTCAAAAACTAATTTTAAAAATTTTTTCAGTGTTATGTGGGATTTACACATGAAATATCCTGTTATTAATACAAAACAATTTATTCCCGTCTTTCCTCCCCATCCAAAAAGCAATATAAAAATTAATCTAAAATCTAATTTATCACTATCCATTACTAATTGCATCATCCCTGAATTAACAACATAATGATGCGCTACAATACAAACCATCGTTATAATTCGAAATAATTCGAGGTTAGAAGCCCTCTGCTCCCCCTATTTTTCTGATTTTTTTTACCATCTCACTCATTTTTTTGTTTTTTCCCCCTCTATTTGGCACATTTTAAAACAATTTCACATATCCTATCTACATCTCCCATTGGCAAATCTGCATACAATGGTAATGTCAGTACTCTCTTACTAATATGTAATGCAACAGGTGTCTTATTTGAATCATATTTCCCATGGAAGCAATCGAACGAATTAGTCAATGGGTAAAAATACTTTCTGGCACCTATCCCATGAGCTGCAAGTGCCTCAAAAACTTCATTTCGACTAGCTCCAAATACTTTTTCATCAAAAATTACTGGGAAATACGCATAATTAGGTTCCACATCCTTTTGTTCTGGATTCAATTGAATACCTTCCACTCCTGAAAGATGTTCCACATAACGTTCTACAACAGATTTTCTCTTTGCAATCTCTTCATCTACATGACGCAAATTACAAAGTCCCATAGCTGCACAAAATTCGTTCATTTTTGCATTGGCACCTACACCATCTACTTTTTCTTGACTTCGAATTCCAAAATTTTTCAAACGATACAATTCCAATCCAAAATCTTCATCTTTATAGCAAGCCGCACCACCTTCTACTGTGTTGAACACTTTTGTTGCATGAAAGCTAAAACAAGATACATCTCCATATGCTCCTATTCCTTGTTGTTTATATTTCACACCAAATGTATGAGCTGCATCATAAATCACTTTTAGTCCATATTTATTTGCGATCTTTTGGATTTCCTCAATTTTACAAATGTTTCCATATACATGTACTGGCATAATTGCCACCGTTCGATCTGTAATTAATTCTTCAATCTTTTCCACATCAATTGTAAAATCAATAGGATTAATATCACAAAAAATGGGTTCTAATCCATTTCTTACTATTGCATGAGTTGTTGATGCAAAAGTAAATGGTGTTGTAATCACCTCACTACCTTTTGGAAAACCTAAGGCTTGCAAAGAAAGTTCCAAAGCCATATGTCCATTTGTAAATAAGTCAATCTTACCAACTCCAAGATACTCTATTAATTCTTTCTGAAGCTGTTTATGCTTTGTTCCCATATTAGTAAGCCAATGTGTATCCCATATATCTCTTATCTCTTCTATGTATTCCTCCATACTTGGCATAGAAGAACGTGTAACTAAAATCTGATTCATCAACTTTATCCTCTTTTCTCTTGTTCCATCTCTGCTTTTATATCTTTCAGCATCGAAATGTAATCATATTTAGGCTCATACCCCAATTCCTCTCTAGCTGGTGTTATATCCATAATATACTGAGGTGCATTAGGCTTATCTGGGCGCAAAACAATTGAAGATTTTTTATCATCCTTGCCAAACACCTCTATCATCCCCTTAATTTGGTCAAGTAAACTTGTTCCAACACCTGTTCCAACATTATAATATCCTTTTTCTCGATTGACAAAAAGTGCTTTATACATCATTTGACAAAAGTCTTTGACATAAACCATATCCTTAACTCTTGAAGCGTCTCCCCATACTTCTATTGGTTCTCCTGCTATCGCCTGATCTATTAATAATCGATAACCGATCTTTCTTTTTATTCCATCAACATAATAACAATCTATTGGTGAATATAAATATATTGTCGGTAAGCGAAACACGAATTTCTTTAACCCATACATTTCGTAATAATTTTCCATCATGTCAACCATAAAATTCTTAGTCATTACATATATTGTATGATCAGATTTGAAACTAAAATTGCGGGGCATATCAGCCTTTAATACGAGTTTAGTCTCGCCATAATCTTTTATATCTCCAAAACTCTGTGCAAACAAAATTCTATCTGCTCCATTTTTTCTACAATATTCCAAAATATTTAAATTACCCGTAATATTTACATCAATATAATATTGCGGATCATATCCCTTCATTCTTGCTGGCATAGCCCCCGCCAAATTTACAACCGCATATACATCTTTTGGTAATTTATCAAATTCATCTTTTTTAGTAATATCAACTTGAAAATATTTTACTCCCATTTTTTCAAATTTATCAGTCTGTCGAGTCCCAACCGCTATAACTTCATACTCTCCCCCTTGATAATTCTCCAAAAAATATTTTATAAAATATGTTCCTGTATTTCCACTTGCTCCAAATACTAAAATTTTCATTCTTCTCACTCCAATCAATTAGCAATTATAAATTCTCTAGCAACTTCACTTTGCACCATTCTTCAGAATAATCCATCATATGCAACATTTGTTCCATATTATCAAACTTCATTATCAAACATCCTAAAGTAGTATTCGCTCCTGTAAAAGCCTTAACCTTATCTCCTGCTTTTTTTATTAAATGATTTTCAATAATATGTTTACTTCCTTCTTCTGTAAAGGCTATTTCGTTTAATATCCCATCTTCTAAACTATGTACAGCGAAATAAGAATAATACCCTCTCGGATTTACATCTTTTAATTCAATTTTTTCGCCCATTGCTGCCTTTACTGAACATTCTACCAAATCTATTCCTGTAGCATACTTAATAACATCCGGAATATAATTTCCTCCATCTCGAGGTGCAACTTCCATTAAATATACATTGTAGTCTTTATCAATCCTCATATCAAAATTATAAGTTGTTGTCTGCATATGAAGTAAATCTAATAAGCGTTGAATTTCGCCTTGAATTTTGTCCTGTACTTCTCTTGGCATATTATATGGGAAACTAGCAGATATTGGAACAAATGGATTTACACATTTAGTATTAAAATGATCATTTGCAAAATATCTGAATACCAATTTTCCATCTATCGATAATCCATCACCTGCAATCTGATAGCCAAATTTTTCTACAAATTCTTCAATAATAATCTTTCTCCCTCTTGAGAATGACATTGCATATTCCAATTTAGCATTAGCCTCATCAAAAGTATCAATTCTACTAACACCTTTACTTCCGGATGAATCAACTGGTTTCACAATAATTGGATACTTGAAAATACCATTCTTCAAATCATTTTGTGCCTCTGCAATATCACTGTAACCTTTAGCCTTTGGAGTACAAAAACCATTTTCAGCCAAAAATTCTCTAAATTGATCTTTATTGCACAAAATTTCAACTGATTTATATGGACTCCCTGGTAAGTCTAATCTTTCTGCAACATAGGCCGCTGTTGGCGCAGCTGGATCAGACGCATATGCTAATACTCCGTCAACACTTTCTTTTTCTGCTACTTTTAATACTTCACTTTTATCCGTTGTACTCACTAAATAAAATTTATCTGCGACATATTGTCCCGGATTGTCTGGAAGAAAATCACAAAGTATAGTATAATATCCTAATTTTTTTGCCGTTTTTATCGCTACAATCTGTTGCGCAGATCCACCCAATAAAAGAATTCTTTTTTTTCTCATTTTTTCACCCTCATCTACTTATGTAATATTTTAAGAACATATGGCCGCACCATATTCCACACATAATTGAAAGATTCTAACTTTAATAATACTGAACCTATAATATATACAAACGCTCCCAGCACAACTTGTATACATAAGATAATACTATCTGAAAGACCTATCCATTGTACCGGATAAACACATACTCCCATTACTACGGCTAATACAATTCCTGGTAGAATATCTTTTAACTGTTCTAAATATCCATAATCTAATAACTTACGGTTTGGCCAAGAATTAATAATTTGACTCAAAACACTGCTAACGAGCAAACTATACGCCATCGCCATAACTCCAAACCACATAGTAGAAAGTAAAAGAATTATACCAACTATTTTTTTTAAAATTTCTAATTTTAAAAACAAATCACTTCTTCCCAAAGCCTTTATTGCATTTAAATTTGCAGTATGTATTGGGTAAAACATACTTGTAATACAAAATATTTGCATAAACGGAACACACGCCAGCCATTTTTCCGTTAAAACCAAACGAACAATCGGTATCCCACAAAATGCCAATCCCATCATTAGTGGTGCCATAATATATGTACTCGTTTTGATAGCTCGTCTTGTCATAGCCTTAACTCTTACTTTATCATCTTGTTCTTGTGACATTGTAGGCAAAAGTACACTGTCTATTGAAGTATTTATATTATTGATAATCAAATCCGGAAATTGTTTTCCTCTATTATAAAATGCCAAATCCGAAGATGAATACATCTTACCTATTATTAGCTGCCTGATATTATTATAAACAGTGTCTAACAATGTGGATGCTAATAATTTCCATCCATACGAAAACAATCCTTTTAAGCGCTTAAAGGAAAACTCCCTCGTCGGTCTCCACTTCACCGTAATCCATAATATCAGCGTATCCATCGTTGTATTAAAAATCTGTTGTGCAACTAATGCCCAAACACCATAACCTCTATAGGCCATCCACACACCAATAACTGCTGCTCCAATAGTTCCACCTAATGTAGAAAAGAAAAACCTTTTAAACTGCATTGTCTTAGAAACATATGCTTGTTGAATATTCTTTACTCCAGAGATTACTATTGTTAATCCCAAAACACGAATAACAGGTACTAACGATAGATTTTTATAAAAGCCAGCAATCCACGGTGCACAAATAAACAATCCACTGTATAACAGCACACATACTGCGATATTAAAATAAAAAACCGTTGAAAAATCCAATGTATCTGCATTTTTTTTCTGTATTAATGCATTCCCCATCCCACTATCAACAAAAACATTTAATATAGTTGTAATTACTGTAACAAGAGCAATTGTTCCATAAACTTCTGGCGCTAATAGTCGTGCTAATACGACCGATACTACAAATTGTACGGCCTGTGCACCACACCGCTCAGCAAAACGCCATATAAAATTTGATATTACTTTATTATTTGACATCTTTTCTCCAATCATAAGTAATTGAATTCCATGTATATTCTTCTATGTTTTACATTTTCCTTTTTGAAATCAATCTATTTAATTTTCTTCCATATTACTTTAACCATATAACTCAAACATCCTTTTTGGTGCAACATGACAGAAATTGCATTTTTCAAATTTTCTAATGTTCGTTTATGAAAAAAATCCGAAACAGTTGTTACGGCAGCCATAACTTTTCTATTGTTTAAAGATATTTTTTTTTCATATTTTTCACAAAAAATCTTTTCTAATTCTTGATATGCCATCCAATCTCGATACCCCTTAGCAACTCCAATATTTCTAGATGACCATGAATTACCACCTTTTTTAACTATAAATCTATACGCTGAATATGTCTGTGGTAAACGATAAACCGATCCATGTGCAAGAAGATACAAATATAATTTTATATCCCCTTGTATCTTTACTGTAATAAATTCTTCAGGATACCCTTTTTGAGAATCCATAAAAATATTTCTGCACACAAGACTAGCTAACTGACTTGGTAATTCTTTCATCTCAAAGTCTTCTAATGAATAACGTTCTTCTTTTTCATAGTAACCAAAAGTTTTTATGTTTTGAATCTTTTCATCCTCATCTACAACAATATATTTATGAACACATGCTACATCTTCCAAATGTGACTCTAACCATTCTACCTGGAATTGCAACTTATTTTCATCAATCCAATAATCATCCCCTTCGCAAAACGCAATATACTTTCCCTTTGCTCTGGGATATTGATACGTTTGATTAACATTAATTCCCTTACTCATCTGATTTTCTGATTGTAATATTGGTTTTATAATATCTGGATGTTTTTCTGCGTATCTTTTAATAATATCTGGGGTCGAATCTGTAGATGCATCATCATAAATCAAAATTTCGAACGCAAAGTTTGTTTTTTGCATCAAAAAACTTTCTATTGCATGTGCAACATATCTTTCATGATTGTATGTACTGCAAAGTACACTTACCATTATATTATTTCCCATATATTTATTCATAAGTATCTCTTTCCTTATTCTGATTACTCCAGTTATTTTTAAAGCGAATGTATCTGATTCGAAAATAGCACCCCACTTTTAACTGTCTTTTTATATCTTTCAATTTAAATTGACACACTTTCCTTATTGTCAATTAACTTTCTAGAATAACGTTTTTCATCTTATCATCTATACAAAATTTTCTGATTCAAACCCTCAAACTATATTCTTCATCATTTTATGTATTTTCTACCATAATACCTTGCTTAACATTTCTCATTTTTAATAATTTCTTCATATAGCGTCACATACTTTTGATATGCATCTTCTCTACAATAAAGTTGTGCTCTCTTCTGACATGCTGCCTCCATATTTTTTTTGGCATTTTTCATTTCAATTATCGTTTTTTTCAATGCTTCATAATCTTTATAAGGAACAACTCTTCCACATTCTTTCGTTATGCTTTCAGAGCTTCCACCTGTTTGATATGTGATTACCGGTGTTCCACAAGCTAAAGCCTCCAAATTAACAGTCGGAAAATTATCTTCTAACGTTGGATTAATAAACAAATCAGCCGCTGAGTAAATCTCAGCTAACTCTTCTTGACTTTGTGTACAAGCAATAGGAATTATACGTTCAGGTAACTCCTTAGCAACTGTTTCTGAAACACCTACCAATACAATTGCAAATTCTTTTGGCAATTCTTTAGCTAATCGTTTAAACTCATTAATTCCTTTACGTGGTCCCCAATCAAATGCAACTCCTAATAATATAATCTTATTATTAAGTTTATATTTACCTCGAAATTCACTTAATACAAATTTAAATTTTCCCAAATCAATGCCATTATTAATCACAACTGTCCTATATTTATTTAAATATGACTGATTAGCCAAATTTGCTAACCACTGTGAAGGTGTAACAATAACCATATTAGGAATACCTGTAAAATACCGTTTTTTTATAGTATATTGTTTCTTCGAATCATCTATAAAGCAACCAGGATACAGTTTATACAATGGACATTTGAAACATCCGTTCTTCCACTTTTCACAATTTATCGCCATGAAATGCGGACAGTGTCCAGTAAAGCTCCAACAATCATGTAATGTCCAAACTATTGGTTTTCCCGATGTTTTTAAATACTGAAACAACATCTTCCAATTTAGATACCAACCATGAATATTATGAAGATGAATTATATCAGGATTTACTTCTTTTATTTTTTGAATTAATTTATATGTTGCGAAATGTGAATAACATCCATGATATCCTGTTACTTTAGCTAAAACAATATGCTCTAATTTGCCAATCGGTCCACCAATTCTATAAAATGTATTTGGGAAAATCTCCCCTCTTGGTTTTGTATAGGAAGCCGATGTATATACAGTATCTCCTTTTTTTTCTAAAGTCTCTGCAATCTGGAACATAATTCTTCCTGTACTACCATACGGGACTGAATTAATTTCAAAAATTACCATCTTATTATTTTTATGATAATTAATAATTAATTATCATATTTCTCCTTTCTTTCAATACATTTTATCTTCATACTTTTAGTTAATAACAAAAACTAACAATACGTTATCATCATATATTCTGGAAGCGAAATTCTCAAAACAAATATCAGTCCACAAACTATACTTAATACCATTACTAATTGACGCCACGTATTTATCCTTTTATCATTTCCACACACACTATATAAAACAGGTGTTGAAAGAACACCTAGTACATATAACGGTCTTAATATCATCTCTAAGTAACCCAAATTAAAAACCGAACTTATCACCATCATAATCAAAAAACTTTGTACAGCCACAATTTCCTTCGAATTTTCTATATTGTTTTTTTTCTCTATTAAAAGTGAAATCATTATTCCTATAAGTACAATATAAGCGCCTATTAAATAGTAATTTATTCCACTGCTTCGCTTTTCAGTATAAATTGCAAAACTGCTTGACATTTTACTCAATATTTCATACTTCGAATTTCTAAATGTTCCTGCAATATACGGAATAATATTTGTTCCGAAAAACAGAAGGACTACTGCCAATTTTGTATGTCGCATTTTCGATAATAAGTAAATTATCACAACATATATTACCGAAAAATGAACTGTAAAAGCAAAAAAGAAAAGTATAACAAATTCAATAAATGAATGCTTTTTAATCATATTATTGTATATTGCTAATGCTAAAATTGCTGCTGCCGTCGTATTTCGAAGTCCAGAATTAACAAAAATGAATGGCATAAAAACATTACAGAGCATCATCGAAATAACAATATCATTTCCTGACATATAATGTTCTTTATTCCAATCTATTGTTATATAACACCATATACCATAAGTTATAAACGTCATTATAAAAGGTAACATTCTATTATTTTTCAGTATCACAACAAGATAGCGAATTATATTATAAAAAAATAGTTGTACATAATCCGTCCCACCAATTCTCAATTTATTATTAAAGAGTAAATCTATAAAATCAATACCACTATTTTTTATTTCATTCAAAGCTGCATACTGCCGATATAAATCCCAATATTTCGTTGGATTAACACACATTGTTATTATCGACAACGCAAGTGCAATTATAATAAGTGTTCTTTTATGTATCACATTTGAATATTTTATAAGTACAACTCCACCTATTACTATAACTTCTACAGATAGTAATAAGACCACATTTAATATAAATGCTCCCATTTCCCCCTCACTTTCATTATTGTTTTATTAAGTTTATAATACTCTCAGCCACTGCTGATTGAGATTTTGTTTTTTGCATATAATCAAACATTTTCTCAATCCTTTTTTCATCGTCATCCTTCTTAAGATTCAAAGCTTTTTCTATTGCTAATGCAAGATCTTCAATGCTGTCCGATTCTGGAATAACAAAAAAATTTCTATATATTTCTGGTATTCCATCCAACATATATGCAACAACTGCATTTCCCGTCATCAAATATTCAATATTCTTAGATGGAAACGAATACTTTGTATATTCATCATCATTCTGTCTTGGATTCACGACTACATCCGCTTCAGATAATATTTTATTCGCTTCTTCTGCTGAAACCATACCATAATAATGTATTCGAGTATCTCTTCTACTCATTTCTTTTATATACTCTTTGAGTTCTCCCCCACCACAAATATGAAGAGATGCTTCTGAATCTTCAATTTGTTCAAAAGCTTCAACTAAACGCTTTGCCCCGAAAGCTTCAACCAACTTTCCTGCATAAGCAACTTTTTTTTCATTTTTTTTACTTCTATTATAATTAAAGCTTTTAGTATCTGCAATTCCTTCTACAACTATATATGGTCGATTTTGCACTTTCAATTTTTCTGCCATATAATTTGTCAGGAGCGTAAAAGAATCCACTTCCTTTATAAGCTTTTCCATCTTATAAATATCAATTTTCTTAAAAAAATCATAAATTGGATGCGCTTTTTTACTTAAATTCATATACTGTGGAAGATCCGGCACTATCATATGGATATGAATAGAACTATCCATTTTTTTCCCAAAAACCGCTGCTTCTAAAAAGGGTGTATGCGGACAATATACAATGATTGCTTTTTTTTCTTCCTTTGAATTTTCCACAAATTTTTTCACACATTTCTTCAATGCTATTGTTCTACTAATATTACGATATCCCCATGTATTATCAAAAAATATATACTCGATATTTTCGTCACTCTCTCCTGCTTCAAAGCCTTTAAAAACTCTATCCTTATAAGCTGTAGGCCATGGTCCGATAAAAGGTGCAGACACAACTTTTAAATTATTTTTTTTGTTTTTCAACCCCCAAATTACTCTCTGCTGAAATGTATTTGCTGCATTTTCAACCCATGTTTTTGTTTTCCTTGAAATTTCATCTTGATATTTGGGTTCAAAATAACCACAAAGAAATAATATATTCATAAACACTCTCCAATTATATTATTTTAAATTTCTATATTTCATCAAACTCTTCATTATATAACAGCATTCATAAAAAAAAGTTTCACAAAGACTCAACCCAATGTATTGATATGTATTCCAATTCATTTTAGCTGCTTTTATTTTGTTTCCCGATTTTGATGATTTTGAAATGCGATAAATTAGTAGGGGTTCATCCAATCCGTATGCTTTTCTTCCTTCTTTCAAGATTCTTAACCAAATTGCAAAATCTTCATGCATTTTATCACCCATTACATAATATCTTTCATACAGTTCTTTACGAACCAAAGCTGATGAATTAGAAATCACATTTTGTTTCAGTAATTGGCGATATGTAATCTCTTCCGGAACATGCAAATTCCAATTTATTCGCTTCCCATTTGAATCCATAAATGCCGATCCAGTAAAAATCAAATCTGCATTCCTTCTTCGTTGAAGCGCAATTTGCTTTTCCAATTTTTCTGGCAACCACTCATCATCACTATCCAAAATTGCAATCCACTTTCCCTTAGCTTCATCCAAACCATGTTTCCGAGTGAATGATACTCCTTTATTTTCCTTATTTACCAACAGTCTAACACGACTATCTTTTATCATAAAAGCTTTTATCAACTCTACTGTTCTATCAGTTGAACAATCATCAATAACCAAAAGTTCAAAATTTGAAAACGTCTGATTTAATACAGATTCTATAGCTTGTGCTAACGTTTTCTCAGCATTATATGTTGCCATAATAATACTTACCATTCCAAATTCTTCATGTAGCATTTTATATCCTCATTTTTTATTTTAACTCACGAAAGCATCTTATTTATTAATTAAACATTTTTATTATCTTTTCTAAATTTTAGTTCTTCTTTCCCTTCTCCAACACCTTCCGTACTTTCCTTGCTCGTCAAGATTTTAACCGTAGCAAGCATAATCGTCAAATCCTCCAATATACTCGGATTAGAAATATACATTAAATCCATAAGCAATTTATCATAAAAAGTAGTATTATACTTTCCATATACCTGCGCATATCCTGTAAGTCCAGCCTTCGTCTGTAATCTCAGTCCAAATTCCGGAACTTCCTTCTCAATCTCTTTCTGCAATTCCGGTCTTTCCGGTCTAGGTCCTACCAGACTCATATCACCTTTTAAGATATTGAATAGCTGTGGCAGTTCATCCAATCGACATGCACGAATTACTCTACCAACTTTTGTTATTCGAGGATCGTTTTCACCTGAAGATAATACTGCCCCACTGAATTTTTCAGCATCTACTCGCATACTTCTGAATTTAATAATCTCAAATACTTTTCCATCCTTTGTCAGACGTTTCTGTTTGTAAAAGGCTGGTCCACCATCTGATTTAACAACAATTGCAGTGATTAAAATAATAGGAGAAAGAATCACCAACGCAACACCTGATATAATAATATCCAGTGCTCGTTTTGTAACAATATATTCTGCTGATGGTTTATATCTCTGATTCTTCATAATAGGCAGATGCAACATATGTATCTGTTCTGATCCACGCATCATGACATCTGATATTCTCGGAATCATGAATAACTTTATTCCTTTAAACGTACAATATTTCAAGATAATATTTCTTTGTGTTGAATGAATACCACATAAAAATACTGCATCCATATTATCAATTTTATCTAAATGATCAATAATCTCTTCTATTGCAAATGTACCCTTGATTCGGAATCTTTTCTGAAGACCATATGTGTGAATCAAATTCTCCATTCCAACACGCTCATCATATATAACTATCGTCTTCAAAGGTGGATGATTCGAAAAGTAAGACTTATGCATAACAACTGCCCATATTCCACCTACAATACATTGTACAACCCACGCTACCAGTCCCGGAAGGATATTAGGCAAATGAATGGATAACATCCAGATTAATATGTACATAATTGCATCAGTCACCATAAGCGCTATAACTTGCCCAAAGATTATATCTCGAATCTGTAAGATAGAAACTCTAAAACAATCCAAGCGCTGGCAAAACCAATAACACAAAAAGAAAAACGTAAGCAGTACAAGTACTGTAACTTGTTTTGATCCTACCGTTGAAGTTCTAGGCTCATAATATAATCCCCAACATGCAATGAATGGAATTAAAAGTAATATAATATTAAGCATTTTCACGACTGCAAAAGGAATTTTTTTCATACCTTATCCTCCCTATTCCTATGGTAGTTTATAACTAACTTTTCCCTTTTATCTTATTGCATTACTGCATTTATCTTATTTGAAACTTCTGTTACTACATTTTCATCCGGCCACATTACATACAAAGGCTGTGAACCAGATGAATAGCACGCCTGCGTATCTCCTGTTCCTGATGCTGCCTGCGATTCAACATTCCAGCTTCCACCATCATTCAACTGCATATTAATAAATTTCGCCATTTCATCTTGTGTCATATTGGTTTCTACACAATCGCTTACGCTGGCAAGTATTTCATTTGCACTCTTTAAGATGGCCGGTGACGTTGCTTTATTAATAATCGCTGTCAATACTGCTTCCTGATCTTTTCCACGCTGGTTATCACCTTCCTGGAAGCTGTATCTTTCTCTTGAGAAAGCTAACGCCTGTTTTCCATCCATATGGTTCATACCTTTTGTAAAGCTATAACCCTGTGCTGTAAATTCCACCTCAGAATTCACATCCACCCCACCAAGCGCATCCACAATCGTCTCAAGCGAAGTAAAATTCACTCTCGCATAATAACTGATATCTATTCCATACAGACTCTCCAATGTATTCATCGAAGCATCCACACCATAGATACCGGCATGTGTCAGCTTATCTCTCTGCTCTCCCGACACATTCGGAATCGTCACATAATAATCTCTAGGCGTTGTCGACAGAAGAATCTTTCTTGTCTGCGGATTCACTGTCATGATGATATTCACATCACTCCGACTGTTTGTAGTAATCGGCCCAGCCACATCAATACCACTGATAAATACATTGAACGGCTCGCTTACATCCGCCTGCTTCTCCTGCTTAATCTCCGTCTTAATCCCATACTGATACAAGATTTTCACCTGATCTGAAAACCCTTCAATCGAATCATCGATCATACTC
The DNA here is from genome assembly GCF_977044405.1 of Dorea sp. Lineage (NCBI taxonomy): Bacteria > Bacillati > Bacillota > Clostridia > Lachnospirales > Lachnospiraceae > Dorea > Dorea sp. The sequence goes on along the minus strand of NZ_CDRRQK010000023.1, from coordinate 23,155 downwards.
ATATATCCTTCATTGAAGATTGCTGCATCGATATTGCCATTCAGAAGTGCATTTGCCTCATCTGTCAGCGATTCATATGTCTCTGCTTTCAGATCCCGTCCGATTACATTGGTCACGTCTTTTACCATCTTTTCAGTATTATCCTGGTCAACAACGGTCTGGTATCCAAAGCGGTAGTTCTGTGCATCAGAAATATTTTCTGCTTTATCATCTTTTTTTACAACTACAACCATGTTGTCGGTCTTATAGGTTGCACCGCCGATTTTCTGCAATACGTCGTCTGTCTTCATCAGCGCTACACTTCCAACTGCCAGTACGATTGTCATCAGAAGACTGATGATCATTCCGACATAGCGTACGACTTTATTTCTTGGATACTGGAGTGCATGTGTTGCCGCGAACAGGACTAATAGTACGATGATAAGTGGTACCATATATTTCACCGGTGCCAGTCCGCTGTTCCAGATCAGCACGATGCAGATCACGGATACCGCAAGCTGGATCAGTGTAACCAGCTTTCCTGCTATATTATGTGTTCCTGTCATCGGATGTCCTGATTTCTTATGTCTTTTGGATTTCATCTTTTTTTCATCCCTTTGTAATCATTTTCTCTACTGTACTGTTAATGTAAATGTAATCGGATCCGATGTATTGCCATCACTGTCCTGTACATAATATGTAAGTTCGTAGGTTCCGCTCTTTGTGGTATCGTAGGTTCCGTCGACATGGAGCTGTCTGAACAGTGTATCTCTGTCGTCTTTGTCATCCACTACGTCTTTTACCATGCTTGTTGCATTGAAGTTAGATCCTCTTGCAATCGTCTCGGACGTTGCTGTCAGGGACATTGCCGGTTTTTCACCATTTGCTTTCAGATCATCTGTAGTTGCGTCCGGCTGATCTGCCTGTTGCTGATCCGGCTGCTGTTTGTCTGCATCTTTTTGTTCCTGATCTGCTGACTGATCCGGCTGTGTGGCATTTTCTGCATCTGCATTATCTGCCGGTGCGATGTCTTCGGCATCGCTTCCCATGTTGTTATCTCCATGGTAGGTTACCGTTTTTCTGGCTGTTCCTACGTTATTGGATTTGTCCATCACGCCATAATATACCACTGCTTTTTTCTTACTGGTCGGCACGACTCTGTCTACGAATACTTCGTCTGTCAGATCACCGTCTTTATTATCGGTAGCAGTGACTCCTTCCAGTAACTGGTCATAAGGATCTCCTGCTGTGTAACTCATTTTCTTATCACTTACTGTTATTACCGGTGCTGTACGGTCCTGCTTTTTGTAGGTAAGCACCCCTACTGCACCGACAGCTACACATCCAAGTAACAGAACAATTGTTATTAATCTTTGTTTCATATGCTCACCTTTTGCTTACCTTTAACTTATTCTACTACTTGTCTTTTATTTATCTTCGTGTCCATATTTGCCGTAATAGTCGCCGTAATATTTATTATAATATTTATTACCATAGTACTTATTCTGCTTCATATCTACTTTGTTGAGTACCACGCCAAGGATCGGACAGCCTGCCTTTTCCAGCTGTTCTTTTACAACTCTTGCAAATTTATAACTGATTGCCTGTGATGCAACAACCAGCACAGATGCATCACAATTCTTTGCGACAACAGCTGCGTCAATAACACTTCCAAGTGGCGGTGCATCGATGATGATGTAATCGTATGCTTTTCTTGCACCATTTAAGAATGCTTCGAACCGGTTATTGCCAAGGAGCTCCGATGGGTTCGGTGGTATCACTCCTGCAAATGTTACGTACAGATTCGGGTTCTGGGTTTTCAGAATGATCTCTCTTACTTCTGCCTGTCCGGACAGGAAGTGGCTGAGTCCTTTGAAGTTACCACTGACTTTGTGTCGTCCCATCAGGACAGATTTACGAAGGTCTGCATCCACGAACAGTACTCTCTTTCCACCTTCTGCAAGAGAATCTGCCAGAGATAAGGATACGGTACTTTTTCCTTCGTTCGGTGTGCAGCTGGTGAATACGATTGCTTTTTTATCGGAACCTGAAAATTCGATGTTCGTACGAAGTGTCTTATATGCTTCGTTACTTCGATAGTCTTTTTCTAAATTTTTTAATACTACGTCTGCCATGTCTGTTCTTATCTCCTCTTCTGAACTTCTTTCTTAGATTTTCTCTGATTCTTTGCTCTCTTCTGTTTTCCGTCCCCATCCGAGATCGGGATAGAAGTAAGTACGTTCAGTCCAAGATAATTTTCTACATCGTCCGGTGTCTTGATGGTGTCATCGAACAGGTAGATCAGTACGATGATTCCGGCTGCGATCACCAGTCCTACGATTCCGCCGAGTGCCATGTTCTTGGTGGTGTTCGGTGAGGATTTTGTTGTTGGAAGGTTTCCTTCTTCTACTGTATTAACTGCGTCTGCGTTCATAATCTCTTTGATCTGTACGCTGACTGCTTCTCTTAATGCATCTGCAATCTCTTTTGACTCTTTCGGACTCGGACTCTCTACGCTGATGGACATGATACGTGTATCTGTCGGAGTAGAGACTGTGATCATACTTGAAAGTGTCGATGGTTCCATCTTAAGATTCAGTACAGAAATTACTTTTTCCAATACCGGACGACTTTTTACTAATTCCATATAGTCCTTTGTCAGCATGCTTCCAGCTGTCAGCTCACTATAATTAGAAGTTGTTCCTGTACTTCCATCATCTTTTGCCAGTACATACATCTTAGTTACTGACGTGTACTTTGGTGTGATGAATAATTTCGTTCCTACGAATGCTACCAGAGCCATCAGTATAGCTGCCAGTATAATAATGTGTGCTTTTGATAACAACACTCCGAATAATTCCCCCAGATCAATGGTAAGCTCGTCGTCTTCCATTCTCTGATTCAGTTTTTCATAATTTTCCTGATTCATCTTTACTCTCTCTTCTTCAGCATCTCTTTTTTAACATTTCTTTTGCGTTGCTGTAGAATATCCTCCTTGTATAGTCTTCTCCGTATTTCTTCTCCACGTGTTTTGCGGCTTTTTTCATCTTTGGCGGGCGTTTCTTTGTGTCATGGGCGTCTGTCCCTACACAGAACACCAGGTCTTGATCCATCAGTCCTTCGATGAATTTTTTGATCTTTCTTCCGGAATCTCCGGTGATGCTGCCTGCGTTGACCTGTAAGTTCACTCCCATGTCGTGTAATTCTTCTGCAAGTTCCGGTTCTTCTACGATGCAGTGATAACGCTCTACGTGAGCGAGGATCACTTCATATCCTGCGAACTGCAGTTGCTGTAAGCCCTGTCTGATATACTGATATGTCTGTGATGGTGGGAATTCCACCAGGACATATTCGCGCCGGTTCATGGATAAGATCTTTCCTTCTTTTAACTTTTGTACAACGTCCTGTCCGAAATATATTTCCGTTCCCAGGAATATCCGGAACCGGCCGTCGATCTCATGGGCTGCCTGTCTGAGGATTGCTGCGCGTTTTTTCAGTGTCTCGACAGGTGCTCTTCCACGGTGCGGATGATGATGCGGGGTGGCTATGATGCAGCGGATTCCCTCATCGTATGCGATCTGAAGCATCTTCTTCATCTCTTCGACGTCCTTTGCCCCATCGTCTACGCCCGGAAGTATATGACTGTGCATATCAATAAAGTAATCATTCATATGTAGTCACTCCTTTTATTCGCTCATATTTTATCCCTTTATATAACGATGTTGGGGTCAAAAGGTATTTTGCCTCCTTGATACACGGATTGCTTCGCATTTCACGCTCTCGCAATCCTAAAACAAATATTCTGGATAGATGCTTATAAATGCTCTTCCGGATATATGGCGATTTTGTGTGCGCATTTTTGCGCACCAAAATACCCCTCCCTGGTATTCTACTCTCTACATACCAATGGAAGGAAGGGTATCTTGTAATTCTGTCTTATATTTATTATTTATGCATGTCTTGTATAGCACAATATCCTGAGCTTTTCCGCTATATACCATGCGGACCTTGATTATGTAAGCTTTTGTCCGATACTTGGGATTTGCTAAAACCATTTTACTTCCCTCATCCATTTATAAACATGTATAATTTTAGCATATCTTATAGTGCGCTTCAAGATAAATGTGGCACTTTATTACAATTAGTGTCTTATTTGTGACATTTTCGACATTTTGTAGCTTTATTTAGCTTTCATTAGTTCAGATTAACTAACTAATTGTTTTGCGTTTGTTCCATACCTGACGGGGAGATCTGCCTGCTATTCTTCCATCTCTTCTTCATAGTATTTGATCAGTGCCTGGGTTCCGAGATCCCCGTATCCTTCTGCCTGAAGGAGTTCATAATTTGCAAGCACCTGGCTTAATACATCAAGGTTCAGATTGCTTCTGTTGGCTTCTGTGAGTGCGAGCTTCATGTCTTTAATGAAGTGTTTCATAAAGAAGCCCGGTGCGTAGTCTCCTGCGAGGATCTTTGGTCCGAATGCGTCTAACTGTTTGCTGCCTGCTGCCCCGGTGGATACGGAGTTTAATACGGTCTGCAGATCCAGCCCTTTGGATTTTGCATAGGTAAGTGCTTCGCATACGCCAGATAAGGTTCCCGCAATCATGATCTGGTTGGCAAGTTTCGCGTGCTGGCCGCTTCCCGCGCCGCCCTGGTAGTTGATGTTGGTTCCCATAGCTTCGAATAATGGCATGCATACTTCGTAGTCTTCTTTAGAACCACCCACCAGAATAGAAAGTGTTCCGGCTTTTGCTCCGGTGTCGCCGCCGGTTACCGGGGCGTCTAATACGTGGAAGCCCCGTTTCGTGCCTTCTTCTGCGATTTTCTGGTCGAGCATCGGGCTTGTGGTGGTCATGTCGATCAGATATGCGCCTTTTTTGGCGCTGTCTAAGATGTTGCCTGCGTCGAAGTAGACTTCTTCTACGTCTGCCGGGAAGCCTACGATGGTGATGACTGCTTCTGCGTCTTTTACGCAGTCGGCAATTGTGTCATGAAAAGTGGCTCCTTCGCTTATGACGTCTTCTACTTTTGATTTTGTTCTGGCGTAGATGTGCAGGTCGAAGCCTGCTTTCATGAGGTTACGGACCATGGATTTGCCCATGATGCCTACGCCGATGAATGCGATTTTGTTCATGCTTTCTTCTCTCCTTTTATATACTGGTTCTTGCGGCTTACTCCTCTACCTTCTCCACTACTTCCCCCTGTTTTTTATAAATGCTGTTGCCTGGTACGAATCCTCTGACACTTGACAGTGGATAAATGTTGCTGTGGCTTCCGATTACGGTTCCCGGGTTTAATACGCTTCCGCATCCGACTTCGACTTCGTCTCCGAGCATGGCCCCGAATTTCTTCAATCCTGTCTCAATCTTTTCGTCACCTGCTTTTACTACGACTAATTTTTTGTCGGATTTTACGTTGGATGTGATGGATCCGGCTCCCATGTGGGATTTGTATCCGAGGATGGAGTCGCCTACATAGTTATAATGTGGTACCTGTACTTTGTTGAACAGGATGACATTCTTAAGTTCTGTGGAGTTACCTACAACTGCGCCTTCGCCTACGATTGCATTTCCACGGATGAATGCGCACTGGCGTACTTCTGCGTTTTTGCCGATGATGGCTGGTCCGTGGATGTATGCTGTCTGGAATACTGTTGCGGATTTGGCGATCCATGCATCTTCGCCGACCTGGTCGTATTCATCTGCCGGAAGGGTTTTTCCCAATTCTTTAATGAAATTGCTGATCTTTGGAAGGATTTCCCATGGATAGGTTGCGCCTTCGAAGATGTCTTTTGCGATGGTTTCTTCCATGTGGTTGTAGAGGTTTTTGATTGTTAATTGTTCTAACATGAGCGGTTCTCCTTTTGCTTAAATTATTTATTGTTTATATTACTTATTTTTTACTTTTCGCAGTGACAGTGATCTTTGCAGGCTTGCTTGTGGTTTTCTTTGCAGGTTTCTTATAAAACTGCGCCGCCTTATCATAACAAGCCCGCATCTGATACTGATTGTTCAGTCCCTTGACCACCATCGTTCTTCTGGATACGAAGTCATCCAGTTTCTTCATATATTCATCCGAGGTGATGTCTCCCTCTGCCACATATGTCAGTCCTTTTTCCCAACTTGCGGTCAGCTCCGGATTCAGGAGTGGACGGATGGAGTGGTCTACGACGTCGTAGATCATCTCGCCAAGCATGGTCGGGGTGACGATCTGGGTCTTTTTGTTCAGTGCCAGATATTTGTTATTGAAAAGTTTCTTTAAGATTTCTCCTCTGGTCGCGCTGGTACCGATGCCGCTTCCTTTGATCTGGGCGCGGAGTTCTTCGTCTTCAATCAGCTGTCCGGCATTTTCCATCGCAAGGATCAGGGAACCGGAGTTGTAGCGCTTCGGCGGTGAGGTCTTGCCTTCTTTGATGTCTAAGGACTGGACCGGAAGGGTCATACCTTTTTTCAGGGCCTGAATTTTCTCAAAGAAATCTTTGTCTGTATCTTTATCGATATCCTTGTCGCCGTCCTGTGTATTGGTAGTGTCATTTCCGTCAGCATCGTTATCTGTGGCACTGCTGGCACTTCCATTGGCTGAATTTGCCGCTGTGTTTCCTTCGGATTTTTTCTTTGGTACGCCTGCGACTTTCAGGTATCCTTCTTCTGCCAACACTTTAAAGCTTGCGAAGAAGGATTCTCCTTTCATCTTCGTTACGATTGCCACTTTCTGGTAGATGGCCGGCGGGTAGAAGATACTTAGGAATCGTCTTACGATTACATCATACACCCTCTGGGAAAGTTTCGGAAGTCCCTTTAACGCACCGAGGCCCTGACCGGTCGGAATGATGGCATAGTGGTCGGTGATCTGTTTGTCGTTGACGTATCTGGTCTTTTCCAGTCCTTTGTGGCTTCCAAATCCTACGATATCCTGCAGGTATGGCTTGGCCGGTTCGTACTGCATCAGGCCGTTTAAGTTCTTATGGATTTCTTTTGCTACTGCGGTTGATAAGACTCTGGCGTCGGTTCTTGGGTAAGTGACCAGTTTTTTCTCGTATAGTTCCTGGATGATCCGCAAGGTTTCATCCGGGCTGATTTTGAACCGCTTGGAGCATTCGTTCTGGATCTCTGCCAGGTTGAATAATAGTGGCGGATTCTTTTTTTCTTTTTTCTTTTCGATCGATACGATCTGGCAGGTCAGCTGTGGCTGCTGACCCGCCCCTTGCGCCGGCAGTTGTCCATTATTGTTCCGATTGTCTGCATTCTGTACGTCTTGCCCATTCTGGCTTTCAGGCTCTTTTAAATACGCGATCAGCTCTTCTGCTTTTTCCCGCTCTTTGAATCCATTTTCCTTATAGAGGTCAAAAGATTCGAACCATTTCGATCCTTTTACAGCTCTCCATTCGCCTTCGAATGTCGAACCCATTTCCCCGATGGTTCCAAGGACGCGGTAGAACGGGGTCTCGACGAATTCGCGGATTTCCCGTTCTCTTCGTACGACCATGCCGAGGACGCAGGTCATGACGCGGCCTACGGATACGACGGAATATTTTGTATTCAGGTAGTTGGATATGCTGTTGCCGTATTTTAATGTTAGGAGCCTTGAGAAGTTGATTCCCATCAGGTAGTCTTCTTTGGCACGCAGGTACGCGGATGCGGCCAGATTGTCGTATTCTTTCAGGTCTTTGGCTTCCCGGATGCCCCGCAGGATCTCTTCTTCTGTCTGTGAATCGATCCAGACGCGGCGTCTGTCTTTGTTCTGTACGCCTGCCTGCTGCTCGACCAGGCGGTAGATGTATTCTCCTTCCCTTCCCGAGTCGGTACAGACGTAGATGGTCTCGACGTCTGGCCGGTTCAGTAGTCCGGATACGATGCGGTATTGCTTGGATACCGCCGGTATGACTTCGTACTTGAACTCCTGCGGGATAAAAGGCAGAGTCTCAAGACTCCACCTTTTTAATGCTGGATCGTATTCTTCCGGATAGCTCATGGTGACCAGGTGACCGACGCACCAGGTGACGATGGCCTCTTCAGATTCCAGGTATCCGTCTTTTCTTTTTGTATTAATATGCAATGCCTTGGCAAACTCCTGTGCGACGCTTGGTTTCTCGGCAATGTATAGTGATTTTCCCATTAATTATGTTACTCTCCTTTGTTGACCCGTGGCCACCTTAGCCCCGCTTCTTCAGCAATCCTTCGAGCACTGTCTCCACTGCTCCCACTGCTTTTTGAATCAGGCCTTTCTTTGGCTGTATCTTTTCTTTCTGTCCGGCTGTTTTTGCTGCTTCGATCGCCTCTTCCATGAATACCGCCTGTGAGTCGATCGCTTTATCTGTGATCTTGCGTTTGGCGTATGTGCCGTCTGGCTGCATGACTCTGGCTTTGACATTATCACTTAACATGATCTTCAGATCATGATTGATCTGGCGTCGGATTCTGTCATCTAATACCGGGCAGGCGACTTCTACTCGTTTTTCTGTATTTCTTGTCATCATGTCGGCGGAACCGATATAGAGCTTCTGTGCAGCTCCGGTTCCGAAGCTGAAGATACGTGGGTGTTCCAGATATCTTCCTACCACGCTCATGACCCGGACATTTTCTGTATAGCCAGGTACTCCCGGTAGTATACAGCAGATTCCGCGAACAATCAAGTCCACCCGCACTCCGGCGCAGGATGCTTCGGATACTTTGCGGATGAAATCTACGTCCGTTACGGAATTCATTTTCATTATGATACGTCCGTTACTTCCTTTTGCGATCTCTTCATCCATCATCTGTAGTATGCTGCTTTTTAAGCTGACTGGGGATACGATCAGGTAATTGTAGCTTCCGTTCAGATTGCCAATGGACATGTTTTTGAAAAATTCTGCGGCGTCCTGTCCGATTCTTGGATCTGCGGTCATCAGGGACAGGTCGGTGTACATCGCTGCGGTCTTTTCGTTGTAGTTACCGGTTCCGACCTGGGTAATGTACTGGATGTCATTGCGGTTCCTGTATGTGATCTGGCAGATCTTGGAATGTACTTTGTAGCCATCGAATCCGTAGATCACGCGGCATCCGGCTTCTTCGAGTCTTTCAGACCAGTCGATGTTATTCTGTTCGTCGAATCTGGCACGGAGTTCAATGAGGACGGTGACTTCTTTGCCATTTTCTGCTGCCGCGCAGAGGTATTCTACCAGTCTTGCTTTCTTTGCCAGCCGGTAGATAGTGATTTTGATGGTTAAGACATTCGGATCTGTCGATGCGTCTTTGATCAGTTTCAGGAATGGATCCATGCTCTCGTATGGATAGAACAGCAGGATATCCTGTTTTTTCACCTGACGCAGCATATTTCCGTCCTGTACGTGTGCTGATTTCTGCGGTGAAAATGGCGAATAGATCAGCGATTTCTTCATGGAATCCGGCAGATTTCCCGCGATGGAGAACATGTAATCCAGCTTCATCGGCATCTTCGTGCGGAAGATCTGTGCCGGTGTGATCTTGAATTTGTCACAGAAATATTCCTGCATCCGTGGGGATAATTTTTCTGCGCTTTCCATTCGTACGACTGCCATTCTGCGGCGTTTGTGCAGTGTCTGCTGCATGAGTCTGCGGAAATCATTGTTGATATCCAGTGCTTCGTCGTCCGGGGATACGTCTGCATTTCTTGTAACACAGATGTAGTTCGGGTCGGAGATCTCGTACTGATTGAACACCAGATGCAGGTATTCAAGGATGACTTTTTCCATACGGATGTAGCGGATGTCGTGTCCCGGGAGCATCAGGATGTCGGATACGTAAGTTGGTACCGGGACGATGCCGAGCATCTGTTCTTCGTTATTTTTTTCGGTCTTACTCTTTTCGATTTTGTTCTTTTTACCTGCTGCCGGGTTCAGGCTTGCGGTGACGTAGATTTCTTTATTTAACAGATGTGGAAATGGATGGCTGCTGTCTACGATCTGTGGCGAGAGAACCGGAAGGATCTGTTCTTTGAAATATTTTTTTACGTATTTTTTCTCATCTGCTTCCAGCTCTTTGAAGTCCAGTCCGCACACGCCGTATGGTGACAGTTCTTTTTTGATGTCGGCGTAGGTCTTGTCGCGTTCTTTGTATAGTGGTGCTACTGCGGCGTAGATGGCGTCTAATTCTTCCTGTGGTGTCATGCCTGAGCGTCTGTCTATGTGATGGGCATCTGTCTGTGCCATATCATAGAGGCTTCCTACCCGGACCATGAAGAATTCGTCGAGGTTGCTGGTGAAGATGGCTACGAATTTCATGCGTTCCAGTAATGGGACGCTTTTGTCACGTGCTTCTTCTAAGACTCTCTGGTCGAATCTAAGCCAGGAGAGTTCTCTGTTTTGTGTGTAGTTGAGTAGTTCTTTGTTCATAGTCTGGCCTCCGTTTCTGATATTGCAAGATAGTTCTATATACTCTGGATTTTTGAAAATATGCTTTGTCATATTTTAACACGGAAGTATAGGCAATCGCAACAAACGCATAAAATTTTGCATAAAAAATACCGGATTACTCATCCGGTATTTTCAATCATTTATTTTGCCTGGATATATCCCTTAGCAGTAAGTGCTTCAGCACAAAGCACAGCTCCACCTGCTGCACCACGGACAGTATTGTGTGACAGTCCGATGAATTTGTAATCATACATGCTGTCTTCTCTCAGACGTCCGATAGATACGCCCATTCCGTTTTCGTAGTTAACATCTGCTTTTACCTGTGGTCTGTCGTCTTCTGACAGGTACTGGATGAACTGCTTTGGAGCGCTTGGAAGTTCTGCTTCCTGCGGGAATCCCTTGAAGCTTTCCAGTTTTTCGATCAGCTGTTCTTTGGTTGGCTTCTTCTCGAAGTTAATGAATACAGCTGCTGTATGTCCGTTCAGAACTGGTACTCTTAAGCACTGGCATGTGATCTTTGGTTCTTCTGCAAGTTTGATCTCGCCGTTTTCAAGTGTTCCGAGTACACGAAGTGGCTCTTTTTCACTCTTTTCTTCTTCTCCGCCGATGTATGGGATGATGTTCTCGATCATTTCCGGCCAGTCTTTGAATGTCTTTCCTGCTCCGGAGATTGCCTGGTATGTTGTTACAACAACTTCTTTTGGTCCGAATTCTTTCCATGCTGCAAGTGCAGGTGTGTAGCTCTGGATTGAGCAGTTTGGTTTTACTGCGATGAATCCACGTGTTGTTCCAAGACGCTCTTTCTGAGTCTTGATCAGGTCGAAGTGCGCTGCGTTAATCTCAGGTACTACCATCGGTACATCTTTTGTCCAGCGGTGTGCGCTGTTGTTTGATACAACCGGTGTCTCTGTCTTTGCATATGCTTCTTCGATTGCTTTGATCTCGTCTTTTGTCATATCTACGGCACTGAATACAAAATCTACAGTAGAAGCTACTTCTTCTACTTCATTTACATTTTTAACGATTAAGTTCTTAACGCCTTCCGGCATTGGTGTATCCATTTTCCAGCGTCCGCCTACTGCTTCTTCGTATGTCTTTCCTGCTGAACGTGGGCTGGCTGCTACTGTTACAACCTCGAACCAAGGGTGATTTTCAAGCAATGAGATAAAACGCTGTCCAACCATTCCTGTTGCTCCTAAAATACCTACTCTTAATTTCTTCTCCATCTTCTTTTCTCTCCCTTTCTTTTTTATCATCCTAAATATAATTTCCATGCTACCTTCATTCATAGATATTATATTGTAAATGTGTTTTCAGATTTTAATACTCAGCCATATATTTCTGATAAGCCGCAATCGATTTCGTCATCGCTTCTTTTCCCGGAGCTCCAATTGTAATACGCTTGTTAACGCATGCCTCAAGATCAATTGCTTCATATATATCTTCTTCAAATACAGGTGAAATCTTCTTATATTCTTCCAGTGGAAGTGCATCCAGCGGAATCTTCTTCTCAATACATGTCAGCACGAGTTTTCCTACGATGCCGTGTGCATCTCTGAATGGTACGCCGTGGTTTACCAGATAATCTGCTGCATCTGTTGCATTGGTAAATCCGTGTTTTGCGCTTTCTTCCATGCGGTCTTTGTTAAACTGCATGGTCTTTAACATTCCGGCAAATAATGTGATACATCCTTTTGCGGTATCCATGGCATCGAATGCCCATTCTTTGTCTTCCTGCATGTCTTTATTGTATGCAAGCGGAATTCCCTTCATAGTAGTAAGGAGTGCATTTAACGCTCCGTATACACGTCCGACCTTACCTCTTACCAGCTCTGCGATGTCCGGATTCTTCTTCTGCGGCATGATACTGCTTCCTGTGCTGTATGCATCGTCGATCTCTACGAACTGATACTCGTTAGAGTTCCAGATGATCACTTCCTCACAGAATCTGCTCAAATGCATCATGATGATGCTGAGTGCGGATAACAGCTCCAGAAGATAATCTCTGTCGGATACACCGTCCATACTGTTAAGTGTCGGTCCGTCGAATCCAAGTAACTGGGCTGTGTACTCGCGGTCCAGCGGATATGTCGTTCCTGCAAGTGCACCGGATCCCAGCGGGCAGGTGTTCATACGTTTTGCGATATCTTTTAATCTCTCGTGGTCTCTGCGGAACATTTCAAAATATGCTCCCATATGATGTGCCAGTGTGATCGGCTGTGCTTTCTGAAGGTGGGTAAATCCTGGCATGTATGTCTCTACATTTTCTTCCATTACATGAAGGATCACTTCCAGAAGCTCTTTTAACTGAGCGTCGATCTCGTGGATCTCATCTCTTGTGAAAAGCTTCATATCTAATGCAACCTGGTCATTTCTGCTTCGTCCTGTGTGAAGCTTCTTTCCAGGATCGCCGATGCGGTCGATCAGTGTTGCCTCTACGAAACTGTGAATGTCTTCGTATTTATCTGAGATCTCTAATTTGCCGGATTCTACATCGGATAAGATGCCTTTTAATCCGTCTGTGATCTGTTCTTTTTCTTCTTCTGTTAAGATTCCCTGCTTTGCAAGCATTGCTACATGTGCAAGACTGCCTTTGATATCCTGCGCATAGAATCTTTTATCAAATGTAATGGACGCATTAAAATTGTATACTAACTGGTCTGTTTCTTTTGTGAAACGACCTCCCCATAACTGTGCCATATGGATTTTCTTCCTTTCATTTTTAGTTTACTGCTACCGATTTTAACACATTTCTGTGTAAAAGCAAATATTATTACAGGAATTTACATATTTATTCACCATAAAATGTATTTCTTTCGGCTTAATCATGCAATTTATTCTTCATTTTTATTCATTTCTTCCGCTGCCTGCTTCGCCTTTTCTTCTTCCTGTCTCTGCCTCATCGAAAATTCACATCCGCAGTAATCCTGTCTGTACAGACCATATTCTGCCGATAATTCGACGGATCTTTTATATCCATTTTTCTTTTTAAAGTCTGATGTCAGATATTGGACACCATACTCTTCTGCAAGTTTTAATCCGATTTCATTCAATTTTGCAGAATTTTTCAGCGGACTGATGCTGAGTGTAGTTGTAAAATAGTCGAATCCATTTGCCTTTGCAATCTCCGCTGTTTCACGCAGCCGGAGTTCATAACATTTAAAACAGCGGACGCCGCCTTCCTTTACTTCTTCCAGGCCTTTTGCCATCTCGTAGAATTTTTCCCTGTCATAATCCCCGGCGATGAACTGTACCGGGTATTTTACATTCATTTCATTGATCAGTTTCTGCTGCTCTATGATACGCTTCCCATATTCATCTTCTGGATAAATATTCGGATTGTAATATAGGACTGTGATGTGGAAATAACTGCTTAAATATTCCAGTACATAACTGCTGCATGGAGCGCAGCAGCTGTGGAGAAGCAGGGTTGGGACTTTTCCTTCTTTTTGCAGGTTTTCGATTCGTTTGTCTAGTTCTTTTTGGTAGTTGATTTTTGGCTGGTTATTCTTTTGCTTGTGTGATTTATCTGGTTGGCTCGTTTTTTTCTGATTTGTTTTTTGCTCCATGATGAAAGCCTTTCTTATTCCTCTTCATAAGTTTTTGCATACTAGCTTCTCAATATAAAAATTTAATTGTCTTCTCTCAAAAATACTTTACATTTCTTTCTATTACAAATAATTGCATATTTTAATACCTTATGAATGTCATCTTCTTCAAATATTTCTTCATAATGTTTCTTCTCTATCTGCGCCAATGCTTTTTTTCCTTCCTTTTCCATCTCATTCCCTTCTGAATATTTCACTTCAATGATGATACCCATCTCATTTTCATCAATTTCAATAGTAACATCACTGAACCCATCTCCGGATTCTTTATTGGAACTAATGATCCAGTTATCTTTAAAGCTAAGTATTCCCAATAAAATGCCATGATAAAAATTCTCCTTTGTAGGTTTCCTTACAAAGTTGTCTCTAATACTGATTGTTTTTTTCATATATTCCGTGAACAACCGCTCTACTGTTTCTGCCTTACCATCCTTTAACGCATCACAGAACTCATCGACCATCTGTCCATCTTTTTTTACATTATCCTTAAACATTTTCATTATCTGCTCAGTAATAATGTTACGAATTTCCCTATTTGGTACTACAAGATTGTAGTAGTCATCCTGGGGTTCTCCTTTCTGAGTCAGATAACCTGTCATAAAAAGAGTACTCCATATATTTTCTGCAGAACTATATAAATCTTTATATGTCAATTCCTGGCTGATTTTTTTCTGAACAGCACCGCCATTTACCAATCTTCCAAGTTCTGTTTTGGTCAATTCCTTTCCTGTATATGTCCCTTCTATAAAATGTCGTATCACATCATTACCGCTCGTATTAATCCAGTAATTCTGTGGGCTTACTTTCGGATTATCCTGATGATCTTCACAATAATTAATCACATCCCACGGACAATATACATCTACATTACCAAACCGGTATCCATCATACCATTCTTTCACCGTGTCGTAATGCTCATCCTGTCCATAATAATGAAGCATGTCTTTTACTTCTTCATCTGTGAAGCCAAAACTCTCATCAAAAGTAACTTTTGTAATCGGATATATTTTAAAATTATTAAGTCCTGTAAATATACTTTCTTTTGCAACACGCAGACATCCGGTAAGCACTGCAAATTTAAGACTGTCATTTGTTTTTAATGCATTTTCAAATAAATTCCGCATTAAAAATACCATCTCATCATAATATCCCTGTTCATTCGCTTTCGCCAGGGGTACATCATATTCATCAATCAGGACAATCACTTTTTCTCCATAATGTTTTTCCAAAAGTTCCGTCAATTCCCTGATACTATACGCAATTACTTCCTCTCCCATTTCTGGCTGGAGCAATTTTTGAAAAATCTGTCTTTCATTATGATCCAAGCGATTACTGGTTTCCAGTATACTTAGTCGTCTTGCCTCTTCACTGATTAGTTTCCCCAACAGTTTTCTTGCCCCTTCGTAAGAGTTTGCACTGATGCCTTTCAAACTGATTGCAACCACGGGAAATTTTCCCATGTACGTCTCACATAATTCTTTGTTATCTGCTATATATAATCCATCAAACAACGTTTTATCTGTTCCGATTTCAAAAAAATGCTTAAGCATACTCATATTCAACGATTTTCCAAAACGTCTCGGACGGGTAAATAAGTTTGCTTCTCCCCATTTATCAAGAAGCTGCTCTATTAATTTCGTTTTATCCACGTAGTAGAAATCATCTTTTCGAATTTTTTCAAAATTATCGATACCTATTGGCAGCTTTTTCTTTTTTTTCATAAAACGTCCCTTCCTACAGTTCACATTTAACTTTTTATATACTAGCATTTTAACACAATGTATTATTTCCAACAACACAGAAGTCTTCGCTCTAAAAACGAGTTCCTCTTTCCAACATATTCACCAATTTCTCTCCCGCTCATACTCTATTATATACCCCACATACAGGAGGTTCCTATGGAACAAGTATTACATCTGCAGCATGTTTCTTATACCTATCATACTCTGGACGGCGAGACGCTCGCTTTATCTGATATCTCATTTTCTCTGAATAAAGGAGAATTCATTGCCATCGTGGGGCCTTCCGGATGTGGCAAGTCTACTCTTTTGTCGCTGATCTGCGGGCTTCTTCCCCTGGAGCAGGGCATGATCCGTATCAATGGGAAAATGCTTCGCGAAAGCACCACAAATGTCGGCTATATGCTCCAGCATGATGAACTGTTTGAATGGCGTACGATCTATAATAATGTCATTCTTGGTCTTGAGGTACAGCATGCTCTAACTGCGAGAACCAGAAAGCATGCACATGAATTACTGGGAATCTACGGTCTCGGGGATTTTGAGAATTCCAGACCGTCTGAATTATCCGGAGGAATGCGGCAACGTGTGGCGCTGATCCGTACACTGGTGCTGGATCCGGAGATTCTGCTTCTGGATGAACCGTTCTCCGCCCTGGATTATCAGACACGCCTGCAGGTCGGGGATGATATCGGGCAGATTCTTAGAAAAGAAGGCAAATCTGCGCTTCTGGTTACGCATGATTTGTCGGAAGCGATTTCTCTTGCAGACCGTGTGATCGTGCTCTCCCGGCGTCCGGCTACGATTAAGCAGACAATCCCGCTTGTCTTTAAACTTGATGAAGATACCCCGATGAATCGCAGAAATGCACCGGAATTTAAGACATATTTTAATCTTGTGTGGAAGGAGTTGAATGAGGATGAAGCGTCAGCACGGGAAAACATCTGATGCAACGATAGATAATGGTATACATTTTACAGCTACTTCTTCTGCTCAACAAATGTTTCTCCGGCATCACAGACATCACCGGCAATTAGTATACGTTCTCCGCCTTCTCTTGCTTTTTGCCTTTCTTACCTTATGGGAACTCACCAGCCGGTATGGCATCATTGATTCTTTCATCTTCAGCAGCCCGGCGAAGATTGGTTACTGCTTTTGGAGTATGTTGATGGATGGTACGATCTTCCTGCATCTCGGTACGACATTATATGAGACTGTCATCAGCTTCTTACTGGTCACTTTATTCAGCGTACTGATTGCGGTCCTCCTCTGGTTCAGCCGCAGGACTTCGGAAGTTCTGGAGCCATATCTGGTTGTTCTGAACAGCCTTCCAAAGTCTGCACTCGCCCCGCTTCTCATCGTATGGCTCGGTGCCACCAAGACGACCATCATCGTAGCTGGTATGTCTGTCGCGATCTTCGGAAGCATCCTGAATCTTTACACCAGTTTCACCACCACCGATCCCGGTAAGATCAAACTGATTTATACGCTCGGTGGCAAACGACGGCACGCACTTACCAAAGTCGTCCTTCCAAGCTCCATCCCGGCGATCATCAGTAATATGAAGGTGAATATCGGTCTATGTCTGGTAGGTGTGATCATCGGGGAATTCCTCGCTGCCAGGGAAGGGCTCGGATATCTCATCATCTATTCAAGCCAGGTGTTTAAGATGGATTGGCTGCTTATGAGTATCTGTATTCTTTGTCTGTTTGCGATGGTTTTGTATGCGGGGATTAATGCGGTGGAGAGGTGGTATTTGAAGCGGTATTGATGCTGAGTTTATATAATATTCTCATACAACTAAATTGAGAGTGCAGAACTTTTTCTACACTCTCCTTTTAATTCTTCTGTATAATTTTCATTTATACCGAATCTTTTTTCTTCCACGTCGTAGGCATCCACCACATTGTTCTTATCTCCTTTTGTGACAAATTTTGCAAAAAGGAGCAGTTTCCTATAATAAAAAAAGTACAGAACAAGTCGAATGTCCGTTCTGTACTTTACTTATCTTTCATCTCACCGTAAAACTGAAAGAATGGTTCTTTTAACTTTTTCTGCATCAACAGGCTTTGCAATATGTCCGTTCATTCCTTTTTCAAATGCCTTTTTTCTATCTTCCTCAAATGCATTGGCTGTCATAGCTATGATCGGAATACCGGCTTTTTTCTTATCTTCCAGCCTTCTGATTGCCTGAGTTGCCTTATAGCCATCCATGTTCGGCATCTGGATATCCATAAGGATCAGATCGTAGGTCCCTGCCGGTTTCTGTTCCATCCTTGCCACGCATTGAATCCCATCCTCAACGCGATCGACCACAAGGCCCATATCCTCCAGGATAAACTCTGCGATTTCCGCATTCAGGTCATTATCCTCAGCCAGCAGAACATGTTTTCCGCTGAGCCTGTCTGTTTCCTCTGTATCCGGGGACGGATCCGTATCCTGCTCGTAGTAACCCTTATCAGCAATCCTGTATTCCATGATAACTGTAAATTTGCTTCCTTCTCCCAGCTTACTTTCTACTTCAATGGTTCCGCCCATCATATCAACATATTTCTTTATAATCGGCATTCCCAGACCTGTTCCTGCAACCTTTGCGGCTGTTGTATTGCGTTCCCGGGCAAAAGCCTCAAACAGGGATGGCAGGAATTCTTCACTCATTCCAATACCGGTATCAATTACCTGAGTCTG
Source organism: Dorea sp. (assembly GCF_977044405.1). Classification (NCBI taxonomy): domain Bacteria; kingdom Bacillati; phylum Bacillota; class Clostridia; order Lachnospirales; family Lachnospiraceae; genus Dorea; species Dorea sp. Next base: position 4,772 of record NZ_CDRRQK010000023.1, on the reverse strand, counting down.
TATCCTCACATAGTCTTTCCTGTCACATTCAAGCTCTGTAATCCTTATGGTAACTACTCCCCCTGAAGCTGTATATTTTACCGCATTGCTGATCAGATTGAGGAAAATTTCCTTGTTCTTTGTCTCATCGCAGATTACATGTTCATGCTGCACCTCATATTCCATCTCAAGGTGAATACCCTTTTTCTCCGCTTCTGCCTGGAAAATTTTATAAACCCCCTGATAAACATCTCTGATCTTCACATAATTCTCATCCAGTTCCATCTTACCGCTTTCAATTCTGGCCATGTCCAGCACATTATTGATAATAGACAGCAGCAGATTTCCGGATTGTTCCATCTTCTCCTGATAATCCAGAAGCTTCGGATCTGTCAGTTCCCTTTTCATCAGCTCACTGTATCCCAGCAGGGCATTCATCGGTGTACGGATATCATGTGACATATTGAAAAGAAAATCCGATTTGGCAGCATTAGCCTTTTCTGCCTGAATCTGGGCTTTCCTTGCTTTCATCATCAGGTAAACTATAATCAGTATAATAATCAAAGTCACACTCACAAAACTAATAGAAACTACCCGCAGATTATCCTTTATATAATCTGCCAGAGTCACCTTTCCCGGTGTGTTTTCATATACGGAAAACAAACTTGAAAGTCTGGAAGCAGGCAGAGTCTGAATGGTTTTATTCAGGATATTCATTAATGTTGTATTTTCCCTGGTGACTGCAAAGCAGGAATCGCCGGATTTTGTAAGAAAAACGCTGTGCATTTTGCTGTCCTCCAGCGTCTTTAATGACTGTCCTGCTTTCGCAACAAAGCAGTCTGCCTCACCACTGTGAACCGCCTTCTCAACCTCAGCAAATGAGTCATATTCCTTTATTCTCCAGAAAGGATAATTAAAAGTAATATACCACTTTCCCAGCAGGTTATTCTTGCTCACTGCCACTGTATTCTCCCCATTTTCATCAAACTTCTCAACGCCGGTGAGCACTGCAACATTGACTTCAAAAACAGTATTTGACAATATAATATCGTTCTGCTCAGCTTCATATGGATTCTGGTTCATATGAAAAATCATATCAATCCTGTTTTCCTTTAATGCCTGCAGTTCTTCCTCCTGGGAATCAAAGCCTGTCGTCTGAAATTCTATGCTTTTTTCTCCCATACAATCGGAAGCCAGACTGGTATAATCGTTAATAATTCCTGTCAGTTCCCCTGACTCTGCATCCGCAAGACTGACACCCACATCCTTTTTCAGATATCCAATCCTGACCGCCCCATGCTGTTCCAGCCAGTTCTGCTCCTCATCCGTAAGAGTTTCAAGGGAATTTGCGGAGAGATACCTCTTATAAAGATCTTCTGTATAAAAAGGATTCTCCCTCTGTATTTTCTGCATTGCCTGATCCAATTCTTCTTTCAGATCCGGGCGTTTTTTGCTGACTGCAAAATAATTATAGGAGCTGCCGATCAGAAGCACAGGAGAAATGTTGTCTCTTTCCCACTGTGGAGATTCATTTAAAACAAATCCGTCAATTTCCTGATTTTGCATTTTCTGACGGGCATCATCTGTGCTGGTAATATCAACATGCTGCGTGTTTACTCCATGGCTTTTCTCCCACTCATAGAACCGTCTGGCAGAAAGTGTATCCGGTAGCACCCCGATTCGCTTTTCATTCAATGTAGTCAGATCTGAAGCTGAGATATCTGTATCAGAAGGATTTATATAAAGGTAATACTTATCCTCGCCCATGGGCAGTTCTGAAAAGAGCATGGAAGCGGAACGTTCCTCTGCATAGGACATACCTCCCATCAGATCGATTTCTCCATTTTTCAGCATACTCATCAGTTCTGCCCAGTTTCCCTCCACATATTCATATTTCCATCCTGTATGCGCAGCCACTGCCTGCTGATATTCGTAACTGTAGCCTCTCTTCTCACCGTTTGGTTCTGTGGTATTATAGGTTCCTTCATACCAGCCTACTCTGACTGTCCGGTTTTTTGCTTCCTCTGCTGATACAGGAAAGGGAAACACAGTAATATATAAAATAAGGCATAATAAAATACAGATATATCTCTGTATATTTATCTTAAATTTTTTCATATAATTCTCTCCAAATTAAATCCTACTTTTTCATAACTTCCAAAACTGCCAGGATCACTTTACCATGGATTTGTAATTTTTTCAGGCTGACTGTCTGCTTTTTCAGCGCACTGTGGATATTAATTACAGCCAGTTTTCCAGAACATCATTCAGCTTATTCATATCAAGTGGTTTTGCGATATGTTCATTCATTCCTGTATTTTTTGCCAGCTGTACATCTTCTGCAAAAGCATTGGCAGTCATGGCAACAATAGGCAGTTTTCCCTTTTCATCCGGAAGACTCCTGATTGCTGCGGTTGCCTCATAACCATTCATAACAGGCATTTGGATATCCATAAAAATAAGATCATATGAACCTTTCGGAGAAGCTTCCACTTTCTCAACTGCAATTTTCCCATTTTCTGCCGTTTCCACTTCTGCACCTGTCATCTGCAAAATTTCATCAGCAATTTCTCTGTTTAACTCATTATCCTCGACCAAAAGAATCCTTTTTCCCGTGTAGTCTGATTCTGACAGCTTCTCCAAATAATTTCTTGCTGTTTTTTCTTTTCTTCCTGAAGTAAACTGCCGCAGTGTAGCCGTCAGCCGAGAACGGAACAGCGGTTTTGCAATAAAAGCATCTATGCCCGCTGCCTTTGCTTCTTCTTCAATCTCGCTAAATTCATAGGATGTCAGTACAATGATGGTGATTTCTTTACCTATCCGCTTCCGGATCTGTCTGGCTGTTTCTATGCCATCCATATCCGGCATCTTCCAGTCTAAAATAACAGCAAAATAATCATCTTTCAACTCATGCCGTACATAACAGCGCTCAACGGCTTCCTTGCCAGAAAGAACCCATTCACCCATAATACCGATTTCCTTTAATGTTGCAACTGTACTTTCACAGCATGTCCTATCATCATCCACAACCAGAACCGGCAGATTCATCAGATCTCTGTCCTGTTCTTTTTCTTTTTCCTGAAGCTCCAGATAAATTGTTACTGTAATTTTAGTTCCCTTGTGTAAGGTACTGTCCACTTTAATACTGCCATTCATCAGGTTCACAATATTTCTGCTGATCGCCATTCCCAAACCAGTTCCCTGGACTCTGGTTGTCCGGTGGTCATCCGCACGGCTGAACGGATCAAACATGATTTTCTGGAATTCCGGCGACATACCGATTCCATTATCCTCAATCGTAAATTCATAGCATCCAAGCTCCGAAAATCCATTTGGCTTTTCCTCTATCGAAAAAGTAATATTCCCACCATCCGGTGTATACTTGATCGCATTACTCATCAGATTCACAAATACCTGCTGGATTCTCAGGCTGTCACCACAGACATCCTCATGTTCAATGTGATTGATATGTATATCAAAATTGTGTTTATGTTCATCAAGCACCGGTTTCGTAAGTGTAATAAGATTATCTACCAGCTCTGACAGATTGAAATCTTCCTGTGCCAGTGTCATTTTTCCACTTTCAATACGTGCCATATCCAATACTTCATTGATCAGCCCCAGCAGATGACGGCTTGATTCCGTAATCTTGCCAAGACATTCAATGACTCTGTCCTGGCTCTCAATATTTGCTCCTGCGATTGCCGTCAGACCGACAATGGCATTCATCGGTGTCCGGATATCATGGGACATATTGGAAAGAAATTCTGTCTTCGCACGATTTGCATTTTCTGCTGACCGGTAAGCCTCTTTCAGTGCCTGACGGGATTCAATCTCTGCTTTCTTCTCCTGTGTCACATCCATGGATGCCAGCAATACCTTTACCAGCTTTCCATTCTCCCATTCCAGTGGAATATAAGAAGCAATTTTATAAGTCTTTTCATCCAGACTGCAGTACTCAAATTTATAAATATCATTTTCACTTTTCAGATTCTTCCGGATATTTTCCGGTGCTGTCAGGATATCCATAGCTTCCAATGGTTCCAGTGTCTTATACTTTTCAAGAACCTGCATCTGAAAATCATGATAAAATCCCAGAGGTTTATATATCATCTGTCCATTCAGAGTGTAGAATTCATATCTGTCATTTTCCAAATCACAGACAACAAAGCGGTCAACCAGACGCACAATGCTCTGAATCAGCTGCTCCATGGAAGCATTATCCGCTGCCATCTGCAGATGCCGTGCGCTCTCTACCTTTACCTCTGTGATATCACGCAGAAAGATCATGGCATATTCTGAATCCTCTATCTCGCCACGTATGACCACATTGCGGACCCATCGTTCTTCTCCATTCAGAGTGATACGGCACTCCAAAGCCAATTCTGTTTCCAGGCCCTTCAGCTTTTCTGCAATATAATCACGGTCATAAAAAGCGGATACCGCCTTCTTATCTGTTTCCACAACATAGGAATCCACAAAATGCCGTATCAGTTCATCCCACGTATGACTCTGTTCAAAGACGGTCATCAGGGAAGGTTCAACCTTAAAAGTATCAAAAGTATTCGCTTCCAGATTCACATAATACTCGCACAAATCTGCTTTCGTAAAAGCCCGATGGAAAGCAGCAGACTTCTGTGTCTGCATGATTTCTTTTTTCTCCGCATCAATGTTAATAAAAATCCCGGCAATCCTGCTGGCAGAACCATCCAGACGGCGTATTACTTCTGCCGATGTCCGAAACCACTGGTACTGATTATCCTTCATTCTCAGACGATACTCTACCTGGTATT
>NZ_CDRRQK010000022.1:0-54563 GCF_977044405.1 Dorea sp. | reverse complement strand
CACGCCGTATGTTGTTAGCAGGATAAATGGGAAGTGTCTGTATCCAGACAATGAAAATATCCCATAACTGGGTAAAAATGAATCGCGGGGCACGCGAGGATAGCTTGTAGATACTTGGCTCAGTAGAACCATTGAGCAAGAAGCCCTCACTTCAAAATCTGTGATTTAAGTGGTGGGAGCATGTCACAAAAGATGAATAATAGTTGCAAATGAAAAAAAGTTATGCTATAACTTTTAGCAGGGAATGAAGTTCTCCCTAAGTGAAAATATCTGGAAGAAAATGCCGGTGGTAGGTGTTGCAGATATAAGATACTTGAACCGCTTTTTTAGCTGATGACTTCTGCGAAATATAACGCAGAAAGTCTCAGCTTTTTTTGTTGCATAAAGGATAAGGAGGAATTTTTATGTTACTAAGTGTTGCGCTGATCCTGCTCTGCGGAATGGGCATGAGCTGGATCTGTCAGAAATTAAAATTACCGGGGCTTCTGGGAATGCTTCTTACCGGGATTGTTCTCGGACCGTATGTGTTGAATCTTCTGGATGAGAATCTGTTGAACATCTCATCGGAATTAAGAAAGATGGCACTCATCATCATCTTAATGCGGGCCGGACTGGGACTGGATATATCGGGACTTAAGAAAACCGGCCGTCCGGCAGTTATGATGTGTTTTGTACCGGCAAGCTTTGAATTATTAGGAATGCTGTTGCTGGCACCGGGGCTTCTGGGGCTTTCTTTACTGGAAGCAGCCATCTTAGGATCCGTTCTGGCAGCAGTATCACCGGCAGTTGTTGTTCCGAGAATGGTAAAATTAATGGAAGAAGGATACGGGACAGAAGAAGGCATTCCACAGATAATCCTCGCCGGAGCATCTGTAGATGATGTATATGTGATTGTGTTATTTACAACATTTACAGGAATCATGCAGGGAAAAGGCGTATCTGTCGTAAGCTTCCTGAATATCCCGGTATCTATTATACTGGGAATCGTCATCGGACTATTTACCGGATGGATTCTTGCAAAATATTTTGAAAAAGTACATATCCGGGATACCGTGAAGGTGTTGATTCTGCTTAGTATCTCGTTCTTGCTGGTAGCAGTGGAAGACCATATGACAACGGCAATTACATTTTCTGCATTGATCGCAGTGATGTTTCTTGGAGTCAGTCTGCAGAAATACAGAGAACCGGTGGCAAAAAGGATATCGGTCAAATGTGGGAAATTATGGGTGGCTGCTGAAGTATTTTTATTTGTATTAGTTGGAGCAACCGTAAATATCGGATACCTTTCCCATGTAGGAATGAAAGCAGTACTTTTGATCTTTGGAGCACTGATCTTCCGAATGGCCGGAGTGTTCGTATGCCTTCTTGGAACGGATCTGAAAGGAAAAGAAAAGTTATTTACCATGATGGCATATACACCGAAAGCAACCGTGCAGGCGGCAATCGGTGGAATCCCGCTGGCACTTGGCTTTGCATGTGGGGATGTGGTTCTGACGGTAGCGGTACTTGCAATCGTTCTAACTGCGCCGCTTGGAGCATTTGCAATAGATGCATCTTATAAAAAATGTTTGAGACTGGGAAAATAATCACAAATGTATGGAAAGACAGTTGACAAATGGCAGTCACATGATATCATATAAAACATATAGGAAAAGAAAGAAAAAGGTTATGATCCTATAATAAAACAGCATGAAACAAAAATAACTTAAAATAAAAAGACACAGATAATAAACGGAGGACTGCCATATGACAAGAGAAGAAGCATGGGAATTATTAACCGAATATAACCAGGATGAATTTCATCTCCAGCACGCACAGACGGTGGAGAATACAATGCGGTATTTTGCAAGAGAGCTCGGGTTTGAAGAGGAAGAAGATTTCTGGGGAATCGTAGGACTTTTACATGATCTGGATTTTGAAAAGTATCCGGAAGAACATTGCATCAAATCACAGGAAATCATGAAAGAGCGTGGAATCGATGAGAAGATCATCCATGCAACAGCAAGCCATGGCTATGCGATTACAGTAGATATCAAACCAGAACATGAGATGGAAAAAGTGCTGTATGCCGTAGATGAGCTGACCGGATTGATCGGAGCAGTCGTATTAATGCGTCCGTCAAAGAGCGTACAGGATCTGACCTTAAAATCCGTAAAGAAAAAGTACAAGAGCAAGAATTTTGCCGCAGGATGTTCAAGAGAAGTCATTGAGCGAGGGGCAGATATGCTTGGATGGACACTGGAAGATCTGATCCAGAGAACGATTGATGCGCTGAAGACGTTTCAGGCATAAAATGAATAAATTCAGAAGCTTTGCATTTATCTGAAAATGTGATATCATAGTAACTAAGTAGGAGATGAAACGGGAAAATGCCCGGATGAAAGGTGAAGTACTATGAAGATATCAACAAAGGGCAGATATGCCCTAAGAATTATGATCGATCTGGCGGAGAATGCAAATGGGGAGTATATCCGGCTGAAAGATATATCAGCGAGACAGGGAATCACACTGAAATACATGGAACAGATTATGCCAATGCTGACGAAAGCCGGATATGTAAGAAGCTACCGTGGTAATAACGGAGGATATATGCTGGCAAAAGAACCGGAAGAATATACGGCCGGAGCTATTATCCGTACCACAGAAGGAAGTCTGGCGCCGATTGCATGTCTGGATGACGTGCCGAACCGCTGCGAGAGACAGGACCAGTGTTCGACACTTGGATTCTGGGAAGGACTTCAGAAAGTGATTGACCAGTATGTGGACAGTGTGACACTTGCGGATCTTGTAAAAGACCATGAAGAAAAATGTAAAAAGCTGGGATTGTAGATTGCGATGACAGAAGGAAAGTGTTAGATTCATGAAAATGCAGACATAAAATTTCTGAAAGTAAATAAGAGATTGAAATATAGCAGGTATAAAATCTATATAGGGATTTACATCTGCTATATTTTTATACCTTAATATGCAAGAGAAGCTGTCAATGGCAGGTCCTGTAGATTACCATATGTTCAAAAATAGTTGTTAATGAGAAATATATATCAAAAAATATAAATATAAGTGAGAAAAAATACTAGTTGGAAAACATGTAATGAACATCGAATGAAAAGTGGCATGGATAAAAACATAAAAACTGGCTGTTTTAAAAGTACCAGATGTGAGAGTATGATAGGACTCATAGAAATCACAAGGAAAATACATAAGAAAGGTATATGAATGATGAAAGAAAACAGATATGAATTAAATAAGCAGCTGGCACAGATGTTAAAAGGTGGAGTAATCATGGATGTAACTACTCCGGAACAGGCAAAGATCGCAGAAGAAGCAGGAGCTTGTGCAGTTATGGCACTGGAAAGAATCCCAGCAGATATCCGCGCGGCAGGCGGCGTATCCCGTATGAGTGATCCGAAGATGATCCGCGGAATCCAGGAAGCAGTATCCATCCCAGTAATGGCGAAATGCAGAATCGGACATTTCGTAGAGGCACAGATCCTGGAAGCAATCGAGATCGATTATATCGATGAAAGCGAAGTACTTTCACCTGCAGATGACATTTACCACATTAATAAAAAAGAGTTCAAAGTACCATTTGTATGTGGTGCAAGAGATCTCGGCGAAGCACTCCGCCGTATCGCAGAGGGGGCATCCATGATCCGTACAAAAGGAGAACCGGGAACCGGAGATGTTGTACAGGCAGTACGTCATATGAGAGCCATGAATGCGGAGATCCGTCGTATCCAGAACTTAAGAGCAGATGAATTATTCGAAGCAGCAAAACAGTTACAGGTTCCGATTGATCTTGTGGAATATGTTCATGAAAATGGAAAGCTTCCGGTAGTTAACTTCGCAGCAGGCGGTGTTGCAACACCAGCCGATGCAGCACTGATGATGCAACTTGGAGCAGAAGGTGTATTCGTAGGATCAGGAATCTTCAAATCAGGAAATCCTGCAAAACGTGCAGCATCTATCGTTAAGGCTGTTACAAACTACACAGATGCAAAACTGATCGCTGAACTTTCGACAGATCTTGGTGAAGCAATGGTAGGAATCAACGAACAGGAAATTGAATTATTAATGGCAGAAAGAGGAAAGTAAGATGACGATTGCAATCTTGGCAATGCAGGGAGCATTCTTAGAGCATGGACAGATGCTGGATCGTCTGGGCGTAGAACATTTTGAAATCCGTAAAAAAGAAGATCTGGAGCGTTCTTTTGACGGACTGATTCTTCCGGGCGGGGAAAGCACGGTTATGAGAAAGCTTCTGATCGAGCTGGATATTTACGATATATTAAAAGAGAAGATTGAAGACGGACTTCCGGTATTCGGAACCTGCGCCGGACTGATTCTTTTGGCAGAGCAGGTAGAAGATGGTGTTCCGTGCTTCGGCACAATGAACATTTTGGCAAAGCGGAATGCATATGGAAGACAACTTGGAAGCTTCTATACAGAAGATGAGATGAAAGAAATTGGAAAGATTCCAATGACATTCATCCGTGCACCGTATATTGCCGGTGTTTACGGAACAGCAGAGATACTGGCTGTAGTAGATGGAAAGGTTGTGGCTGCCAGACAGGGCAGCCAGCTTGCAACTGCGTTTCATCCGGAACTGAATGATGATACAAGTGTGCATGCATATTTTGTAAAAATGATAAAAGGAAGCAAGACACAGGTAGAGTGATTACCTGTGTCTTGCTTCCTTTTAACAGTTATCGAATGGGGTCCGGTAAAGAAGAAGCGGAAAAACTGGCGGTTTCTTTTCAGATTCAAAATCTTCTGGGTAAATATCCATATGAATTGTCCGGAGGGGAGAAACAGAGAACGGCTATCTGCAGAGCACTGGTAAATCAGCCGGATGTGATCTTTGCAGATGAGCCGACCGGAAACCTCGATTCCCGGTCAACCAAGATTGTAATGGATGTATTCAGCATGATCCATTCTAAGATGCACAAGACGATCATCATGGTTACACACGATATCAGTGTGGCAGAATATTCGGAAAGGATCCTTTATATAGAAGACGGTAAGATCACAGAAGACAGATAATATATATAAATTATTTCATTATTGTGTAGAAACAGAATTGCGTTCTACCAGCCTGACATCCAAAGTTACATTTTCGCTTGGTCTGTCAGGATCAGCAATATGCTCAAAAAGAATCTTGCATGTAATTTCCGCCTTTCTGTAGATATCCTGATGTATCGTAGTCAGCATATCGAATGTGGTACAAAAAGAAGGCAGGTCATCAAAACCAATCAGTGATAACCGGGAAGGGATGGCAAGATTCTTTTTGGAAGCAATATTAGAAAGCTGTAATGCAATTTCATCGGAAAAGACAAACAGTCCGCTTGGAGGACAGTTATCCTGCAAAATGGAATCGATAATCTCGGAAGGTTCCATTTTTTCCATATCGTAAACATGATCCGGAGACAGAGAAATATGATGTTTGGCTAAAGTGTCTGTAAATCCCTGATAACGTTTGGTGATAACACCTCCGATCTTTGTAAAAGGTCCGACGAATCCAAGTGTTTTGTGTCCTTTTTTTAAAAAATAGTCTGCGGCGAGCTGTCCTCCCTTATAATCATCAATACCAATATTAATAAGTTGGCGTACATTACTGTAGCTGTCGATAAAGATCAAAGGAATCCGGTTGCTGTTTTGAATCTGTTGAACTTCTTCGTCAAACAGTCCAAGAAAAATTGCACCTTCTGCATTCCAGGAGCGGAGACGGAAGGTGATATCTGAAAAATCCTGAACAAAATGGATCATGACATAGTAGCCCTGTCTTTGGATGATCTGTGTGATCAGTCCAAGAAAAGCTGCGTTGTAAGGATCGGTCAGCGGGTTTTTCGTATCGGAATCCCTAAGAATTACAGCAATGATCTGAGAGGATCTGGCTGCCAGACTTCGGGCGGATGAATTTGGAATATATCCCATTTCATCGGCGAGTGTACGGATCTTTTCAGCTGTCTTTTCGGATACTTTTCCTTCTTTTCCATTCATAACACGTGAGACGGTCATCATACTGACACCGGCACGTTCTGCAATATCTTTTAATGTAACCATAATGATTCTCCTAATAGGGTTAACGTTAATCTAAAAATTATAAATCTATTATACCAAAAAAAGATATATCATATATCATTTTGGGAAAAATAATTTCATAATTGTAAAAATAGACAAAAAACAACCTGCAAATTTAGATATAATGTAGAAAAGGAAAGGAATATTGCAAGAAACATTGACTTCACGACAATGAAGTGCTACTTTTGTTAATAAGGTTAGCGTTAACATATGCAACAGTTAAATAGTTTCTAGGAGGAAGTATCATGAGAAAAAGAATATTGGCAATGTGTCTGGTCATTTCTATGTAGATGGCGATGTTGTGCGGATGTGGAAAGACTGAAACGACTGCTTATAGTGGAAAAACGGATACAAAAGCCGATAAAGGAATGGCAGTTATGGGTGAGAATGTCACCTATGATCCGAATCACCTGGTAAATGACGGAAAGCCGGTGGAGTTGGACTGGTGGTTATGGGATGCTCCAGAGTTATTTGGAAGTATTACAAAAGAGTACGAAAAGATCCATCCAAATGTGAAGATCAATATCATTAATAACCCATGGGATGGATTCTGGACAAAATTGCCGCTTGCATTACAGAAAGGAGCAAATGTTTTGTTGCAGGTGTTGCGGCAGGTTCTGTCAAAGGTTAAATAAATATAGAGGGAAAGGGAATAAAATGGAACAGTTATACCGAATCAATACAAATGGACAGGCGGATAAAGGAGCAATTGTCCAGAGAGAAAAATACAGATTTACACTGCTGACAGAAGAAATGATACGTCTGGAATATAGTGAAGACGGACAATTCGAAGACCGGGCGACGCAGTGTGTTGTAAACCGTAAGTTTGAAGTACCTAAGTATCAGGTCATTGAAAGTGAAGATTCATTGGAGATTATTACTTCTAAGATTCATCTTATTTATAATAAGAAAGAGTTTACCAATTATGGCCTGTCTGTGCAGGTCAGAGGAAATATCAGTGTATATCACAGTATCTGGCACTATGGAGAAGAGGCAACAGACTTGCGGGGAACGGCAAGAACGCTGGATGAGGCAGATGGTGCGATTGAATTAGAGCATGGCATTATCTCAAAATTCGGATATGGAATCCTGGATGACAGCAGATCGCTTGTGCTCACGGAAGATGGATGGGTAGAGCCAAGAAAAGAAAAATGTACAGATATCTATTTCTTTGGATACGGGCATGAATATCAGCATTGCCTGAAAGACTATTATCGTCTGACCGGCAATACACCGTTACTTCCAAGATATGCATTAGGAAACTGGTGGAGCAGATACTATCGTTATACGGCAGATGAATATAAAGATCTGATTACCCGATTCGAAAATGAAGAAATACCATTTGCAGTATCAGTCATTGATATGGACTGGCATCTGGTTGATATTGATCCGAAATATGGAAGCGGCTGGACCGGCTATACATGGAATAAAGAATTATTCCCGGATCCGAAGGGCTTCATGAGATGGCTTCATGATCACGGCCTAAAGGTAACATTGAATGTACATCCTGCCGATGGTGTAAAGGCTCATGAAGAACATTACCGTGAAATGGCAGAAGCTATGGGAAGAGACTGGAAGAAGGAGGAACCGGTGAATTTCGATATTACAGATCCGAAGTTCCTGAAAGCATACTTCCAGTATCTGCATCATCCGAATGAAGAGGACGGAGTTGATTTCTGGTGGGTAGACTGGCAACAGGGCGGTCTGAGTAAAATACCTGGTCTTGATCCACTCTGGATGCTGAATCATTATCATTATCTGGATAGTGCAAGAAGAGGAAAAAGGCCATTAACATTCTCAAGATATGCAGGAATGGGAAGTCACCGGTATCCGATCGGTTTTTCCGGAGACACGATTATCAGCTGGGATTCCCTGGCATTTCAACCATATTTTACTGCAAATGCAAGTAATGCAGGATATGGATGGTGGAGCCATGATATTGGTGGACACATGCATGGATATAAAGATGAAGAGCTTTCTACCAGATGGCTGCAATTTGGAGTATTCTCCCCGATTATGAGACTGCATAGTTCGAATAGTATGTTTACTGGGAAAGAACCGTGGAAATATAATAAAATCTCGGGAAATATCATGAAACGATATCTGAAACTTCGTCATGAGCTGATTCCGTATCTCTATACCATGAATTATCATGCAAGCCATGACGGACAGCCATTGATCAGACCGATGTATTACCTGGAGCCGGAGCGGCAGGAGGCATATCAGGTACCGAATGAATATTATTTTGGAACAGAAATGATCGCATGCCCGATTACAAAACCAATGGATAAAACGGCCGGGGCAGCATCCGTTAAGATATGGATTCCCGAGGGACAGTGGTTCGATTTCTTCAGTGGCATGAAATATGAAGGCGGACGTATGCTGGAACTTTACAGGACACTGGAGGAGATCCCAGTGCTGGCAAAGGCAGGAGCAATCATTCCGATAGCAGATCTGACAGAATTTACAAATTCTGTAGAGAATCCGGGGAATATGACAGTCAAGGTATTTCCGGGAGCAAAAAATAGTTTTACGATGTGGGAAGACGAAGGCGATACCTGCGAAGATAAGTCGGAGAACTGGGCACAGACAGAATTTGAATGGGAAAATAAACAAAAATTCGTGATCCATGCGGCAAAGGGAAATCTTTCTGTAATTCCGACAAAGAGATCCTGGAGACTTGAGTTCTACGGAATTATGAATCCGGAAGAGCTGGTTGTAACTGTAGGAGAAAATAAAATTGAAGCACAGACGGCATATGACCCAGAACGTCATATATATACAGTTGTAATTTCCGGACAGAATGTAACAGAGCAGATCTGTGTTACATTTGCAAAAGAAACTTCAATTGCAGAGAATGATAAAATAAGCGAGGTATACAAAGCATTATACCGTGCGGAGATAGAATACGATACAAAAGAAAAAATATATGCATATATGAAAGCCGGAAAAACACCGACAGAGATGATCGGAATCTTACAGACAATGCATCTGCCGGAATCCGTATGTGGTATGTTGAGTGAAGTGCTGTTAGCATAAAAGAGGAAAGAAATAGATGCAGATGAAAAGGTGAAGGAGATATGAAAGCTCCTTCATTTTTTGTGTGATAATTTACTGCGTTAAAATTGTACAAAAATAAAAACAAAGAAAAACTATAAAACATAGTTGACAAATAGGAAATATATGAATATAATACAAAACATATCAAACAGATAGGAAAACTAAAATGCGAAAAAGGAGAACAAAGCGATGGTAAGAAGATATGTAGAAACAAGCAAAAAGAACATGATGTGTTGTTGCTGTATGATGTCGATGATGGATACAGCTTATTAGTTATGCATATCATGTTACCTGAGATAAGATAGAGATAAGAAGAAGCGGGTACACGATATCAGGATGTATCCGCTTTTGTTATACCATAGTATCCGTAAAAAAGCCAAAGCTGATAAGCGGACAAGATGAAAGGAGTTCGAAAATGGCAGTAAAACTGATTGATGAATTACAAAAAGAAATAAAAGCGGCCGGCGAAGCAGTTACGCAGGAAGCGTATGAAAAAGCATATGATCATACATTTCAGATCCTCGATAATCTGGAAAAGTTGTTAAATGACAACAGATACCTGGAAGGAAATGAGATTACAGAGGAAGACAAGCGATTATACGACATCTTGATCCGGTTCGATGCAGTCTATTATTTCAAACAGAGACTGAACAGAAATGCATTGAGGGATTATGACAACCTTTGGAATTACGCAAAAGAATTATACAGCATTCCGGAGTATAAAGAATTTGCAGATTTCGAAAAGATCAAACAAGAAGAACTTCTCGGAACCAAAGAAGAAAATCCATACCAGATCGTAGGACTTGGACCGGATGAAAGTTACTGGAATGAACCGAACAACAGAGCAGAGAAATTTGCTTAGAATACAGTATTGATAAGAAAGGAGAACGGCATGGCAAATATAGCAGATGACATTACAGAACTGGTTGGAAATACACCTCTTCTCAGATTACACAAATTTGAAAAAGAAGCAGGATTCGAAGGAAAGATCCTTGCAAAGCTGGAAGTATTCAATCCAACGGGCAGTGTGAAAGACAGAATTGCAAAGAATATGATCGAACAGGCTGAACGAGATGGAAGATTAAAACCGGGCGGAACGATCATTGAAGCCACAAGTGGTAATACAGGCATCGGCCTTGCGGCAATTGCAGCAGCGAAAGGATATCAGGCGGTCATCGTCATGCCGGACTCTATGAGTAAAGAACGAATCCGCATCCTGGAAGCTTACGGAGCGAAAGTAGTTCTGACACCGGGCGAAAAGAATATGGGCGGAGCGAATGAAAAAGCAGCCGAAATCCTGGAACAGACAGAAAATGCAATTATTACCGGACAGGGCGGTAATCCATCCAATCCGGAAGCACATTATCAGACAACCGGTCCGGAGATATGGAAAGATACCGGTGAAAATGTGGATATCTTTGTTGCAACGGTCGGAACCGGTGGAACAATCAGTGGAACCGGGAAATTCTTAAAAGAAAAAAATCCGGATATTCAGATCATTGGTGTAGAACCTGCCGGATGCCCGGTACTCTCCGGTGGAGAAGCAGGACCACATAAGATACAGGGAATCGGAGGCGGCATGATCGCACCGGTTACAGATGTAGAACTTCTGGATGAAGTGATCACGGTGACAGATGATGAGGCTTATGAGACGGTAAGAAAAGCAGCCAGAAAAGAAGGAAACTTTATCGGTATATCCGCAGGAGCGGCACTCTTTGCAGCAGCCCAAATTGCAAAAAGACCAGAAAATCAGGGTAAGACGATTGTAACGATCTTCCCGGATTCGGCAGACAGATATTTGTCTACAGATCTGTTCGAATAAAACAGAAGAAAAGATAGAAGAAAGTCAGAAAAAAAGGAGACAATGACATGGCAGAATTTGATTATGAAGTAGTAAATGGAAGAAAGATAAGAGTTCGTCCGGTAGAGACAGTATCAGAAGTAGATGAAAATGGATATTTCGTCCGTCAGCCAAATCATTTTACCGAAGGATTCGGAGAAGGAAAGAATCCGGTAGAAGCAGGCAGATACAGACTGGTGTGGGCAAAGCTTTGCCATTGGTCTAACAGAGCATCCATCGTAAGAGAGCTTCTGGGATTAGACGAAGCAATCAGTGTGAACATGGTAGAGCACGCAGATCATGAGAAGAATCTCGGTTGGGAATTCGTATATGACAAAGATAATGTTGATCCGGTCTTAGACATCCAGTTCTTAAGTGAAGCATACTACAAAGCAGATGATGATTACACAGGAAGAACAACAGTACCTGCATTGATCGACGTAAAGACAGGAAAAGTAGTCAATAACGATTACCACAAACTGACCAATTACTTTGAAGTGGATTTCAAACCATTCCATAAAAAGAATGCACCAGATCTTTATCCGGAAGAATTAAGAAAAGATATCGACGAGATGAACTACTGGTTATTCGATAACATCAATAACGGAGTATATAAGACAACGTTCTGCAGATCAAAAGAAGCATACTGGGATGCATACAATTCATTTTACGCAGCCATGGATCTGCTGGAAGAAAGACTGGAGAATCAGAGATTCTTATTCGGAGATTATGTAACAGACAGTGATGTAAGACTTTATGTAACACTTGCAAGACTGGACATCCGTTATACACACCAGCTTGGACATACAAAACATCCATTGTTTACTTACAAGAATCTGTGGGCATATGCAAGAGATCTGTATCAGATTCCTGCATTTAAGAACAATACATATTTTAAAGATTTTGCAAATCCAAATAATAAGAAAAAGGGCAGAACATTTGAGTCATTTAATGCAAGATTTTTAGATGAAATTGATTTTGAAGCGTATTGGGGAGCACCACACGACAGAGCAAGACTCAGCAGTGATCCTGGAAACAAATTCAAAATCGAAAAACAGGATTAAGATGAAGAATAAAGATAAGAAATCTGAAATTATATATAAGAAAAACAAGAGTGAAGACTGAAAGAGTCCATAACCAGCAGGATAGAAAGGCAGGAATCAGAAGATGGCAGAACATGAATATTATGAAGTAAATGGAAGACAGATTAGAGTCAGACCTACAGAATCTGGTCAGGAAATAGATGAATATGGTAACTTTCACAGACAGCCGAATCATTTCACAAAAGGATTCGGAGAAGGAGAAAATCCGGTAGAAGCAGACAGATACATCTTATTCTGGGGCAAGGGATGCAACTGGTCCAACAGAGCATCGATCGCAAGAGAGTTACTTGGACTTGATAAAGCAATCAAGGTAGAGATCGTAGACTGGGGCGATTATGAAAAGCCGCTCGGATGGGAATTCGTAAACTCACCAAATCACATCAACAAAGAGACAGGAGCCCAGTTCTTAAGCGAATTATATTACAACGCAGACGATGATTATGAAGGAAGAACAACAGTACCTGCACTGGTTGATTACAAAGAAAAGAAGGTTGTAAATAACGATTACCACCATCTGACCAATCATTTTGAGACAGCATTCAAGCCATTCCATAAGAAGGGCGCACCGGATCTTTACCCGGAAGAATTAAGAGAAGAGATCGATAAACTGAATGTATGGTTATTTGAAAATGTCAATAATGCGGTGTACCGTGCACAGTTTGCAGAGAGCTTACAGGCATTCAAAGACGGATATGAGACATTCTTTGCAGGACTGGAAGCAATGGATAAGAGACTGGAAAATCAGAGATTCTTATTCGGTGATTACATTACAGACAGTGACATCCGCCTGTATACAACACTTGCAAGATTCGATTACAGCTATTCAAGAAACATCGGACCATGCAAGCACAGACTGGTAGATTATAAGAACCTGTGGCCATATGCAAGAGACCTGTATCAGATTCCGGCATTCAGACACAATACATACTTTAAAGACTTTGCTGCATCTGAAGATCTTACACATGCACCGGAAGATTACTGGGAGAATGTATACTACGACATCGTTGTACAGGAAACAGACTGGGATACCATCTGGAGCCAGCCAACCGGAAGAGAAGCGCTCAGTAAAGACCCTGCGCACAAGTGGAAAGCAGAAATTTAGTTCATAAAAAGCAGGAGGAAGATGGAATGGAAGCAATCCGCGTAACAGATAAAGAATGGCAGCTCGCAGGAGTCCATTATGTGAGAACAGAAGCCATGTGCAATGGATTTGGCGTATCACTGGAAATGGAATTCGGCGAAGATAAAGCAGGAGATGAATATATACTGGTGCTGGATGGAACCCATCCGGTATCGACCTGCAGGTTACATCAGCTGGATGAGACGACCGGGAAGATCGAAAGAGTTGCAACACTGGAAGAGTACAGGGGACAGCATTACGGGGCAGCGGCAATCACCGCAGCAGAAGAGTGGTTCGCTGAACGAGGTGTAAAAAAGATTCTTATCAATTCCAGAACAGAAGCAGTCGGATTCTATGAAAAACTCGGTTATGCTGTAATTCCTGAGCAGATTACAGGAAGCGGCACATTCCAGTGTATTATGACAGAAAAATCTTTATAAGTAGAAAAAGGGAGAATGTATTATGAAAAGAAATAAATTAGTAAGCGTAGCAGCAATCACCGTAGCACTTGGAGTTCTTGCAACAGGATGTGGAGGATCCGGTTCATCAGGAAGTGACAGTAAAACTTCAGACGGGAACAAGACAATTACAGTAAAAGCAGGAACAGGAGGAAATGTTAAACCTTATACATATGTGGGAGAAGATAACGAACCAACCGGTTATGATATAGAAGTATTAAAAGAGGTCTTTGAACATCTGGATGGGTATGATCTTCAGATTGAAGTTACAGATATTCCTTCCGTATTTTCAGGTGTTACAAGTGGAACTTACCAGATTGGTGTAAATAACTTCTCATATAACGAAGAAAGAGCAAAATCATACCTCTATTCTTATCCATATGACAAGATCGGATATGTATTCATTACGAAGAAAGGTGCACCGGAAGTAAAGACATTTGCAGATGCGGCAGGAAAATCTTTTGAAGGACAGTCAGGTGTCAGCGTTACAACAGCAATTGAGGGCTGGAATGAAAAGAATCCAGATCAGAAGATTGATATCACTTACACAGATGCAGATACAGCGATTACATTACAGCACATCGAAGATGGCAGCGTAGACCTTGCAATCATCGATGTAGCAATGTACAACGCATATCAGAAAGAATACAACTATGACGTAGTTGCAAACCAGATTTCTGACGAAGATGCAAAAGCAATCGCAGACAATAGCTATGCTTATTACATTTTCCCGAAAGATCAGGAAGAACTTAGAGATAAAGTAGATGCAGAGTTAAAAGAACTGAAAAAAGACGGAACACTTACAGAATTAAGCCAGAAATATTTCGGACAGGATACAGCTCCGGAAGATGAACAGTTTGAAAGCACTCCAAACTAACATCAGTCTGGAATCCAGAAAGGAAGAATCAGCATGAGTAATTTATTTGATATCAAGATGGTATTTACACAGATACCGGATCTGTTAACGTATCTGCCGGTGACATTGGAACTGGCAGTGGTAGCCATGATCGTCAGCCTGATCTTAGGTCTGATCCTGGCATTGATTAAGATGAAGAAGATTCCGGTGTTAAAACAGATCGCCAATCTGTATATTTCAGTCATCAGAGGAACTCCGGTACTGGTACAGTTATATGTAACATATTTTGGTATTCCGATGATCTTAAAAGCCATCAACCTGAAGTATGGAACCAACTATAACGCCAATGGTGTGGCACCGATCATTTACGCATTCATCGCTCTGGCGGTCAATGAATCAGCGTACAACGCAGAGGTCATCAGAGCATCTCTGGAATCTGTACCAAAGGGACAGATTGAAGCGGCCAGTGCACTTGGTATGACATATTTCCAGGCATTACGAAGAGTGATTCTTCCGGAAGCAATCGTGGTGGCACTGCCATCACTTGGTAACTCCTTTATCGGTCTGATCAAAGGAACATCACTTGCATTCGTCTGTGCGGTTGTAGAGATGACAGCAGCAGGAAAGATCATTGCAGGACGTACATACCGTTACTTTGAGGTCTATGTATCTCTGGCAATTATCTACTGGGTTATTACGATTATCGTAGAGCAGGGAATCAAGCTGATCGAGAAGAAAATCCGCATACCGGAGAATGCACCGGCAATACAGACAGATGAGGGGGCATTGAACCAATGATTGAAGTAAAAAATATTTCCAAAAAATTCAATAATAACGTGGTCTTAAATGGCATCGACTTAAACATCAATAAGGGTGACGTTGTAGCAATCATCGGACCATCCGGAACAGGAAAATCAACGTTCCTCCGCTGCCTGAACAGACTGGAAAAGCCGGAAAACGGAAGCATTACCATTGATGACTTGAATGTAGATCTGGCCCACAGTGATAAAAAGTCGTTGGTAGAACTTAGAAAGAAGACCAGCATGGTATTTCAGGGATTTAACCTCTTTTCTAAAAAGACAGCACTGGAAAATGTAATGGAAGGCCTGATCGTCGTAAAGAAAATGGACAAGAAAAAGGCAGAGGAGATTGCAAGAGAACAGCTTAAGAACGTAGGGCTTCTGGAATGGGCGAACCATTATCCGGCACATTTATCCGGAGGACAGCAGCAGCGAGTTGCGATCGCAAGAGCACTTGCGATGGAACCGGAACTGTTACTTCTGGATGAGCCGACATCCGCACTGGATCCGGAGCTTGTAGGAGAAGTGCTGGATACGATTAAGAAGGCAGCCAATGAAGGATACACGATGCTGTTAGTATCGCATGAAATGAACTTTGTAAAAAATGTTGCGACAAGAGTCATCTTCCTTGAAAACGGTAAGATCATCGAGGACGGACCTCCGAAGGAAGTGTTCAATCATCCAAAGAGTGATCGTGTCAGAGAGTTCTTTGCGAAGATTAACCGTATGGTGGAGCCGGAATATTCGATTTAAAAAATATGACAATATAAAATATAACATGAAGATACCGGGATTTTAAGATGAGGAGGCTATTCTTTATATCTTTAAAATCCGGCAGGTATCTTTTGTTATATCCAGGTGATTATATTTCGTTAGAATTATGCCCGCTTCGCAGCAAGGATGCAGGGGATTCTTGAGATTAGTCAGAGAAAGGAATTAAGATGGACATTTGGATAAAAACAGACAAAGAAAATGTAGATTGGAATGAAGTAGCAGACATTTTGGATGAAAGCCAGTTAAGCCATTACGATCCGGCTACAGAAGAAAAGATATTTAAGAACAGTTATGCAGTAGCGTTTATCTGCGACGGAGATAAAATAGTTGGCTGCGGAAGAGCATTGTCAGACGGTGTATGCCAGGCGGCAATCTACAATGTAGCCTTAAGACCGGCATATCAGGGAAATGGACTTGGAAGAGCAATTATAGAGTCGCTCCTGGAACAGGTAAAAGGATGTAATGTGATACTGTATACACATCCACAGACACTTGCCATGTATGAAAAATTCGGCTTCCGCAGACAGAAGACAGGATTTGCAATCTTTGCAGGAGATGAGGAACAGCAAAAATGGCTGGAGGAGACAGGATTCCTTCTGCCGGATGGATACAGATTTGGAGATAACGAATACGAGAGGAGACCAAAAGAATGAGAATTTCATCAGATAAATGGACAGGAAAAGAAGTAGACAAAAGCGGAAAATTCGTAAGACAGAAGAACCGGTTTGATACACCGTTCGGAGAAGAGGAAGGACAGCTCCCGGTAGAAGCCGGTAGATACAGACTTCTCTGGGCACCTGTATGCCCATGGGCACACAGAAGCATCATCGTAAGAAAATTACTGGGACTTGAAGATGTGATCAGTGTCGGAAAAGCAGATCCAAAACGTCCGAATGTACCAAGAAGCGACTGGGCATTTACCCTGGATGAAGGTGACGTAGATCCGGTACTTGGAATTCATTATATCAGCGAAGTGTATCTAAACGCAGACCCGGATTATCAGGGAAGATTCACGGTACCGGCACTGGTTGATCTGAAGACAAAGAAGGTTGTAAATAACGATTACTTTCATCTGACACTGTATTTTGAAACAGCATGGAAGAAATATCACAAGCCGGGAGCTCCGGATCTTTATCCGGAAGAATTGCGGGAAGAGATCGATGCCCTGAATGATATCATTTTCAGAGAAGTAAATAACGGAGTGTATAAAGCGGGATTTGCCAGAAGTCAGGAAGCATATGAAGAAGCTTATCATACCGTATTCAACCGTCTGGACTGGCTGGAGGAAAGACTGGCAGACAGAAGATATCTGTTTGGAGATAAGATTACGGAATCCGATGTCAGATTATATGTAACACTGGCAAGATTCGATGTGGCTTATCACAATATTTTCCATGTGAATAAGAAACGTTTGAGAGATTATGATAATCTGTGGGCTTATGCAAGAGACCTGTATCAGACACCGGGATTCGGAGATACGACAGACTTTGCTGCGATTAAAAAGCATTATCATATTGACTGCAACCCGGGAAATATCCATCAGATCATTGCCAAAGGCCCGGATGAAGAAGCGTGGCTGCTTCCACATGGAAGAGAGAAACTTTCAGAAAATAAAATATAAGAGATTAGAAAAATAAAAAAGCTGTCAGGTTATGAAGGTATGCTAACCAGACAGCTTTTTGTGATATAAAAGTGTACACGGGAAGATACCGGGATGTATAATATTTTAGAGAAAGTATTTTTCGGAGATACACTAGTATTAAAATTTCGGAACATCCAGTTTTGGAATGATTTAATAATCGGAGGAGTGAAATATATGTATGAGCAGGATTATATAATAAGAATGAATAATGAAGTTATCAGAACAATGGTGAAGTTATTATTAAACAAGGATATAGGTGTACCTGTAAATATTTCAGAGGGAACAATTAAAAGCGAAAACAAAAAAATGTTAGAACTTGCGAACGGACAAAGTGGTATAGAAGATATTAAGAAGCAGGAAGAGGAGATACTAACACTTGTAGATGCTGGTAAAGAAGGAGCTTTAGAAAAAGCACTTGTATTTTATGGATATCTAAATGAATTGACGGAAGATGCATTATTGTCGAAGAATTATAATCACGAAAAAATTAAAAAAGGACTGAAGATTATTGCAGAGCGTTATGGAATATTAAATGTTATTGATTTGATATACAGATAAAGCTTTTATAGAGGTAAAAGTAGAATGGTTGTTGAATATTGCAAGGATAATTTTTAGTTGCTTTGGGGGGACTTGAATAATATAAATATATTGATTTATAATATAGATATTGTTCACATGTTGTCCAAACAGTAAGATAATATAGTCTGCAGAAATATAAACTTAGAAAATTAAGAGGTAAATATGCAACAGATAATCTACAATGGAATAACGATTATATGCGCAGTATATTTGGCATTTGTTTATGTGGCTTACTTAAATATCACATTAGATAAAAGCAATAAAAAGAGAAAACCATTATGGCTGTGTGGAATCATATTGGCTGTTATTTATTACTTTAGTAGTTGGGGAGTTATTTCAGCATTTAAATTATTATACATGCCATTTGTTTATTTCATATTGTGTAATATTTTTTTTAATGGAACGAAAAAGACCATGATAGTAGCCAGTTTATTTTTTTATATATTGAATTATGGATTGCAACTGGCTCTGGCTATGTTAATGTTAATGAAAGAAATTCCTGAAAATATCATGGATTATGTTAGTGTCGGTATTATGATACTCAGATGCATTTTACTAACATGTATTATAATCCTGTTAAAAAGATATATATCAAAGCATGTAGAAGTATTAGATAAAATTTTTTCCAGAATTATCGGATGGATGACTTTGATATGGTTTGTATATATGGGGATAATTGCTGGAATTACGCTTTATGTATCCGGAAGATCAGGCTTTTCAATGAAAGAAGCAATGCTGGGAAGTATCATTATGTGTTTACTGATATTACTGGTTATGCTTGCATTCCTGGCTTTTGTAAAGATTGAAGAGTACACAGAGCGGATAAGAATACAGGAAAGAGAAATGCAAAAAGCGATCTATTCGACAGATTATTACCGGAAGCTTGAGAAAGTCAATGATGAAAACCGGAAATACATCCATAATATAGAACATTACATGAAAGCAATAGCCGGACTTGTGAATGAAAATAATAATCGTGAAGTTATAAATATTATAGAAGAAATGGAAAAGCAGGCATTGTATGTCACTAAGGAAATTTTTTGCACAGATAAAATAGTAAACGGTGTAGTAAGCGAAAAGAATGGAGAAGCTAAAAATAAAAATATAGAGTTCAGAGTTAATATAGAGCCAACCGCAGATCTGACTTTTTTGGATGATATCGACAAAATTGGAATTCTCGGTAACCTTTTAGATAATGCGATGGAGGCGGCTGGAAAATGCAGAGATAATAAGAGTGTTGCATTAGATATATATACCTCGAATAACAATCATTTTATCGTATTGAATATTCAAAATACAAGCGAAACAGCACCGCTGAAAAAGGGAACAAGGTTTCTTTCAACCAAAAAAAATCAGGAAAATCATGGAATCGGACTGGAATATGTAAAAAATGTTGTTGCGAAATACCAGGGATTCCTGAATATCAAATATGAAGACGGCGTCTATTATGTAAGAGTTATTATTCCAAAAATACAAGAGATAAAAGGAGCAGACAGTGTATAAAATAGCAATTTGTGATGATAATTTGTTCTTTATAAAACAATTAAAAACTATGTTGAAGGAGAAAATCAGATCAGACGACCAGATTGAAATTTATGAATACCATTCTGGGGAACAGTTATTAATGGAAATGGATCATTTCTTTGATGTGATTTTTATGGATGTTGTTTTACCAAAGAGAGATGGGATGTCAATTGCAGAAGAGTTGTATAGAATGAATCCATTGATTCTGTTAATTTATTGTTCCGGTACCATATTGCCGACATCGGAGGCATTTCAGGTACAACCATATAGATATTTGTTAAAGCAGGAGATGAACAAATCCTGGAGTCAAAATATTGATGATATATTACAGGAAATGAAACTGCGAAATCAGAAAATATTGAAAGTTACATATGAAAAAGAAGAAAAATGGATTCATAGTGATAATCTGTTATATGTAATGACGGAAGGAAAACATTCCCAAATAACGTTTTATGAGTATGAGGGAAAGGAACGGAAAATAAAAACAATTACAGTAGGAGAAAACATTAAAGAAATAGAAAAGGAAATGGATCAGGAAAACTGTTACAGAGTACATAGAAGTGTAATCGTTCAATTCAACCACATTATCCAGATAAAAAATAATATAATCACAATGGAAGATGGCCAGGAAATACAGATTTCCAGAATGAAAGCAAAGAAATTTCATGAGAAGTTTTCTAATTATATGGGTGTGAAATATAGAAGAGACAAGTAAAGTATAAGGCAAGAAAAGAAACAGCTTAGAAATAACAGCTGTTTTTTTCTTGCCTTTATTATTTGATGTGTTTCACACCCAGACATAATCTGTTTGTTAGGATAAGTATCTGTTTTCTGTTGTTGAGTTTTGGCTGTTATGCAGGTAACCATTTAGTTAACCATTTTTCATAAGTGATAGACCAAAGACGTTTTTGCTTTTTGCCTTTGTATGTACGATAATGCCATTCAATTTGCTCTGCTCTTGCAGAAGAAAGATGCTGATAAGAATCTTGCATAGATGTCTCTGCAAAAACAGGCGTTGGATAAGACAGAAACAGAAGTATTGTGCTTATTACGCAAGTGGAAAATGAAAAAATAATTTTTTTAAGATGCATGATTATTTGCTCCCTTCTATAATTTCATATTTTGAATATTTATTAGAATAAATCTCTTTTTGTGTTAATTTTTTATAGAATACTCCATTAATATATAATTCGTATTCATTTTGGACTGTATGCAGGATTAAACTAGGACCTTGTTCGACAGTTTTCTTTTCAGCAGGTTGTAATATAATAAAGTAAGAGCAGATGAATATTAAAATAGTAATACTATAACAAAGTAAAATTTTAGTTTTATTTAAACTTTTTTTATCCAAAATTATTTCAAAACGTTGACGAGTTAAAGCATAGGCAGAATGATTTACAAATGACGCAGTTAAATAGTTTGGGAAAGTTGCAGGGGGAGAAGTTCGAACACCCTTTAATATTTTTAATATAGTTTTTAAATACTGGATTTGCATTTCTAAAGAATAATTTTGAGTTAATTTTGAGTCACAACGCAATTCTAACATTTGATCAATATCTTTTCTCAGTATGTGCATAATTGGATTCCACCAAAATAGAGCAGTTAAAAATAGTAAAAGTATTTTAATAAAAGTATCATGCAATTTTATATGTTGCACTTCATGATCCAAAATGAACTTCCATTCATCAGAAGAAAGCGTATAATTTGGAAAATATATATGACATTTATAAAATCCCCATACTTTAGGAACGTCTATGTCTGGAGAAACTGTAATGATTATTTTTGCATATGTATATTTAGAACATAAAGTTTCTAACGTTGGACAAGGTATACAATGTGTGTGGTTTAATCTGTATATTTCAAGTATCGAAGTATATGAATAATAAAATAAAAATGATACAGTTCCTAATGCCCATAGTGATAAGACTATTTGGTATACGAAAAGTTGATCTGTAATTTGAAAAAATAAAAATAATTTTAATGGTCTATATATTTGATGAATGTCGATTATTTTTGCATTATATAAATCTATAGGAAATATTAGTCGTATAAAAGCAAG
The DNA here is from genome assembly GCF_977044405.1 of Dorea sp. NCBI lineage: Bacteria > Bacillati > Bacillota > Clostridia > Lachnospirales > Lachnospiraceae > Dorea > Dorea sp. Next base: position 32,667 of record NZ_CDRRQK010000022.1, on the reverse strand, counting down.
TAAAGTTGAAAGTAAAAGTAGATTTATTCCATAATTTATAATGAAAGCAGTTTTTTTGCGGCTTAAAATTATAATGAGAGCAGCAAAGTTAAATAAAATAATACTACTAAATACTGAAAAGATGCTGATATTGAAGAGTTTCATAGGTTACTTCCTCGATTTAATTAAATTTTCTAATTCATCTAGTTCAGCGTCTGTAAAAGAGCCTTCTTGTATTAAACGTGAAAATATTTTATATGGTTCAGTTTTTTTTGTGATATCTATTAATAGATTTGAAAAATAGGAGCAGCCTTTTTCTGTTGGGGCAAAAGTACGTCCATAGCCTTTCCCTGTTCGAACAAAACCAGCTTCATAAATTACACCTTTTTTTAATAGACTGTTTAATAAAATGTGAATAGAACCATCTTTCCAAGGCTTCGTTTCTAATGCATGGTCTAAAATACCAGATTTGGACAATGGTTTATCAGCATTTAATAATATTTCTAAGACATCGGCTTCACTTTTTGTTAATTCCATAAAATCCCTCCATTTTTATTAACATTATATAATAAAAAATATATTAATGCAATAAAATAAAAAGAATAATAAAAATATTAATGCATAATAATATTGACAATGATTAAAAATAAATGTATTGTTTAAGTATAAAATAATAAGCGAATATTAGTAGTTATCTTTTCAAAGCAAGTAAAGAGAGCCAGTTATTGTTTGAATTTTTACTATATCGTGAATGGTGATAATATGAACGGAAGAAAAAGAATTGGAAAATATTTTTTACATTTAGATAATCGTATTGTAAGTGAAAAAAAGAAAGAACTTCATAGAGAAAATATTTTTGGAAATAATGAAGTGAAAGAATTGTTTTTAAAAGTGTTCAATCAATTAATAAATTATAAAGTATGATGGAGTAAATATATGGAAAATGATAAAATTTTAAATGATATATTTAAAGAAAAAACAGGAATAGATTTTAATTCCAAAGAGAGTTTGAAAAATGTAAATTTATTTTCTGATAAAATAAATTTACAACCAAGGGATCTCATGACTGTTTGTATATCTATTGAAAAAATATTTGATATAAAATTTGATGAAAAGGAGTTTTTAGATAGAAAGTTTGATACGTTTAATAAAATAATGGAATTAATAAAAAAGTACTGTGAAAAAAAAGGAAGGAAGAATAGTAGATGAAAAAAAAGAAAATATCAGATATGATAGAAAATTTATTTATTGTGGCAATATTGTTTTTATCGTTTTTTCCTGTTACATACTATCAAGGAAAGAAATGTACTTTACTTGCATTAATTAAATTATTTTACGATTTATCTGTTTTATATAAAGTTCTTGTTTGGGTTCAAATTTGTATAATTATTAATTTTAGTATTATGTTAGTAGTGCATATATTACAGAAAAAAAACAGCAATATAATATTGTGTCTGGGGTGTATAGAATGTGTTTCTATTGTGGCGATAAATTATTCTATATATAGTGAAAATATTCGGAAAGGGATTGAAGAAATAAATTCGCCAATTTCGTTTTGGACTTTGGTTAGAATATTTTTGATACTTTTGCTTTTTATTAATCATACTTCTGGAGACCAGTTATGGAATAAAAAGTAAAATTGAACAAAAGGAAATGGATCAGGAAACCTGTTACAGAGTACATAGAAGTGTAATCGTTCAATTCAACCACATTATCCAGATAAAAAATAATATAATCACAATGGAAGATGGTCAGGAAATACAGATATCCAGAATGAAAGCAAAGAAATTTCATGAAAAGTTTTCTGATTATATGGGTGTGAAATATAGAAGAGAAAAGTAAAGTATAAGGCAAGAAAAGAAACAGCTTAGAATGACAGCTGTTTTTTTCTTGCCTTTACTATTGTAGTTTCTGGATATAAATGCAATGGAGAACAATATTTCCGATTTATGGTACGTTTAAGAACAAGAAGCCTTATTTCCGAATAAAAATGAGATGATGACGTGCAAGGAGGTCATCAGGATATGAAACGTAAGGAAATAAAGCAATATTATCCACTGCTAATGGAACTATTGAAAAGAGATATAAAAGTAAAATATCGAAAATCAGTGTTGGGAGTGTTATGGAGTATATTAAATCCATTATTTATGATGATGATATTATCCGTTGTGTTTTCAACATTGTTTAAGAATAATATTGAAAATTACCCGACCTATATTTTTAGCGGGCAGTTGATTTATAACTTTTTTTCGGAAGCAACGACGGCTTCAATGTCCGCTATTACGGATAATGCATCGCTGATTAAGAAAATATACGTACCGAAATATTTATTCGTATGTGCAAGAATATGTTCCAGTCTGATTAATCTTATGGCGACACTGAGTGCTCTGTTTTGCGTCATGTTAGTTTTGAGAGTTGATCTGAGCTATAAAATATATGAAGGAATTATTCCATTGGTTTTATTAACGCTGTTTTCAACAGGTGTGGGATTGGTATTGTCTGCTCTTGCAGTTAAATTTAGAGATATTATGCATTTATATTCTGTATTTTTAACTGCGGTTATGTATCTGTGTCCGATTATTTATGCAATGTCATTTTTGCCGGAACAGGTACAAAAGATTGTTATGCTGAATCCGTTGACACATTTCTTGATTATATTCCGGGAATGTGTGTTATATGGTGAGAATATTTCGATAAAAATTCTTGGAGTCAGTATTTTAGAGACATTTATCATGTTGGGAATAGGAATTTATGTTTTTACTAAGAGACAAGATAAATTTATTATGGATATATAGGAAAAAAAGCAGGAGTGAACATGAAAGAAACGGTTGTTGAAATAAAAGATGTATCAATAAAATTTAATATGTCATCCGAAAAATATGACAATTTCAAAGAATATATGATAAAGATGATAAAGCAGCAGGTTACATATCAGTCTTTCTGGGCATTGAAAAATGTAAGTTTTACTGTAAAAAAGGGTGATACTTTAGGGTTTATAGGTTTAAACGGAAGTGGAAAAAGTACAATATTAAAGATTATTGCAGGAATATTAAAGCCAACACAAGGAATGGTCAGGGTAAAAGGAAAGATTGCACCGTTGATCGAACTTGGAGCAGGATTTGACGGAGATCTGACAGGGGAAGAAAATGTCTATTTGAATGGAGCACTATTGGGATATTCGCAAAGTGAGATGAAGAAAAGCTATAGAGACATTGTTGAATTTTCAGAACTGGAAAATTTTATGAATGTGCCTGTAAAAAATTATTCTTCTGGCATGTTATCAAGATTAGCATTTGCAATCGCAACGATTGGAATACCGGATATTTTGATTGTGGATGAGGTGTTGTCTGTGGGAGATTTTAGATTTCAGAAAAAGTGTGAAAGCAGAATAAAGAAAATGCAGGAAAACGGGACGACAGTTCTATTTGTGTCGCATAGCATTGAACAGGTAAAGAAAATTTGTAATAAAATAGTGTGGCTGGATCAGGGAAAAGTAAGAATGTATGGAGATACAGAGGAAGTATGTGAAGAATATGAGAAAATATAAAGGAACTATTATAGCGATTGCAGTGTGCATCATATTTTCATATTTGTATGCACATATTGGGCAGAAGACAGATATAGAAACCGTGATTGTGAGTTGCTCGATGTGTTTATACATATGTGTATTTTTTAAATGGCTATATAGGATGTTTAAGTAAAAAATGTAGTAACGCTTAAGAATAATTGGAAAATATGGAAGTATGTGATAAGGTGGTAAAAGTATAGGATTCATTATGGATTAAAGGGGAACATAGAGTGATAAAAATAGGAATTTGTGATGATGATAAAAACTTCCGGACATTGCTTGTAGAAGCTATCCGAAGAGAAGATAGTGAAAGCTTTATATATGAGTATTCGACAGGTGAAACATTAATACAGGATGAAGAAAATGATCTGGATTTACTTTTTTTAGATATTCAGTTACCGGGAATTTCCGGGAATAAAGCATCTGAAATAATGAAGAAGAAAAATAAAGATTTAATTCTTGTATTTGTAAGTGGCATATACCTGCCTACACCAGAAAGCTTCTGTGTGCAGCCATACAGATATTTATTAAAACAAAGTAATCCGTCAGAAATTCAAAGAGAACTTGGAACAATACTAACATATACAAAAGAACATAAAGGGAAAAAATACTTTATTGCGGAAGATGATGGTATGTATCAGAAAATAGATATAGATGAAATCCTGTATTTTTCAATTATCAGACGAGGATGTGAAATACATATATTGCAGAATGGTACCGGCAAAATATTAAGAACAAGAAAAAGAATCCAGGAAATAGAAGAAGAATTAAGAAGAGAATATTTTTGCAGAATCCATAAAAGTTTTCTTGTAAACCCAAGGTATATTACAGAAGTGAAAAAGTCAGAAATCAAGATGGATAATAATGAAATCTTGTCTGTATCAAAGGCAAGGAGAAAAACATTTGAAGATATGTTCGCTGAATACCTAAGTTACAGGAAGTAGAGAGTGTGTGAAAAACTAAAAAACATACTTGACAAATATGACATAGCGGTAATATAATAAAACCAATCCATAAAACCTATCAAAATAATAGGAAATATAAGGATTGGTTTTATTTAGTTTAAAGAACGGAAGGGAGCGTGCAGGATAATGACAAAAGAAAAGCGAATGTGGGGACTAATGCGATGTTGTTGCGCTTGCGCGCATGAAAAATAAAAATTACAAAAACATACTAAACATAGTTGACAAATAGGAATTAAAGTAGTATAGTAAATTCATCAAGAAAACATACCAAAAAAGTAGGAAAGGTAGGAAGCAAAATGTCAAAGATTTATAAAGGAACATTAGGACTGATCGGAAATACACCACTGGTGGAAGTAGTAAACATAGAAAAAGAACTTGGTTTGGAAGCAACACTTCTTGTAAAGCTTGAGTACCTCAATCCGGCAGGAAGCGTCAAAGACAGAATTGCAAAAGCAATGATCGAAGATGCGGAAGAAAAAGGAATCTTAAAAGAAGGTTCTGTGATCATCGAACCAACATCCGGTAATACAGGAATTGGTCTTGCATCTATTGCAGCAGCAAAAGGATACAGAATCATTCTTACGATGCCGGAGACGATGAGTGTGGAAAGAAGAAACATTCTGAAAGCTTACGGTGCAGAGATCGTACTTACCGAAGGAGCAAAAGGAATGAAGGGAGCCATCGCAAAAGCAGATGAGCTTGCAAAAGAGATTCCGAACAGCTTCGTTCCTGGACAGTTTGTAAACCCTGCTAACCCGGCAGCACACAAGAAGACAACAGGTCCTGAGATCTGGAACGATACAGACGGAGCAGTCGATATCGTGATCGCAGGTGTCGGAACAGGCGGAACACTTTCCGGAATCGGTGCTTACTTAAAAGAGCAGAAACCGGAAGTTCAGATTGTAGCTTTGGAGCCGGCTTCCTCACCGGTACTTTCAGAAGGAAAAGCAGGCCCGCATAAGATTCAGGGAATCGGAGCCGGATTCGTTCCGGATACATTAGATACCAAGATCTATGACGAAATCTACAAAGCAGAAGCAGACGAAGCATTTGAGACAGCAAAACTTCTTGCTAAGAAAGAAGGAGTTCTGGTAGGTATTTCATCAGGAGCTGCACTTGCAGGAGCTATCGCACTTGCAAAACGTCCGGAGAACAAAGGTAAGACAATCGTAGCATTACTTCCAGATTCAGGTGACAGATATTATTCAACACCATTATTTACAGAATAAAAAGATATAGAATCCAAGACAGAACGGACAGTATCAAGAAATAACGATAAAATTATGAAGAAAAAGGAGATTACCCCAATGAGCGAAAAAATCACAAGAGAGAATAGAGAATTAAAATTTGAAACATTACAGTTACACGTAGGACAGGAAAGTCCGGACCCGGTTACAGATGCAAGAGCAGTGCCGATCTATCAGACATCTTCTTATGTATTCCGCAACAGTGATCATGCAGCAGCACGTTTCGGACTGGCAGATGCAGGTAACATCTACGGACGTCTGACAAACCCTACAGAAGACATTTTTGAAAAACGTATTGCAGCACTGGAGGGCGGAGTTGCAGCACTGGCAGTAGCATCCGGAGCAGCAGCAGTAACATACACGATCGAGAATCTCGCACAGAATGGAGATCATATCGTAGCAGCTAAGAATATTTACGGTGGATCTTTTAACCTGTTAGAGCACACACTTCCACAGTATGGAATTACAACCACATTCGTTGACATCTTCGATTATGATGCAGTAGAAGCAGCAATCCAGGATAATACAAAAGCACTCTACATCGAGACACTTGGAAATCCAAACTCAGATGTTGTAGATATTGAGAAGATTGCAGATATCGCACATGCGCATAAGATTCCGCTCGTTGTAGATAATACATTTGCAACACCTTATCTTGTAAGACCAATCGAGTACGGTGCAGACATTGTCATCCACTCAGCAACAAAATTCATCGGTGGACACGGAACAACAATCGGCGGTGTCATCGTTGACAGTGGTAAATTCGACTGGGAAGCATCAGGAAAATTCGCTTCTCTTACAGAGCCAAACCCAAGCTACCATGGAATCAGCTTCACAAAAGCAGTAGGACCTGCAGCATTTGTTACAAAGATCCGTGCAATCCTTTTAAGAGATACAGGAGCAACCATTTCTCCGATCCATTCATTTATCTTCTTACAGGGACTCGAGACATTATCATTACGTGTAGAGCGTCATGTTGAGAATGCACTGAAAGTAGTAGAATACCTGAACAACCATCCACTGGTAGAGAAGGTTAACCATCCGGCTGTATCGGATGATCCGGAACAGCAGGCATTATATAAGAAATATTTCCCAAATGGCGGAGGATCTATCTTCACATTTGAGATCAAAGGTGATGCACAGAAAGCAAAAGATTTCATCGATAATCTGGAACTCTTCTCACTGCTTGCTAACGTTGCAGATGTAAAATCTCTGGTTATCCATCCGGCAACAACAACACACAGCCAGTGCACAGAAGAAGAATTATTAGATCAGGGAATCAAGCCTAATACAATCCGTCTGTCAATCGGAACAGAGCACATTGATGATATTATCCAGGATCTGGATGAGGCATTCAAAGCCGTAGAATAAGTAATAATGAAGGAGTGTGGAGATATACATGAAACTTTCAATGAAAAGCAGATATGGCCTGAGAGCGTTGATCGACCTGGCCATTAATTCAAAAACTGAACAGGTGGCGCTCAACAGCATTGCAGAGCGGAACAAGATATCTCCACAGTATCTGGAACAGGTATTTGCAAGCCTTAGAAAAGCTGGAATCGTAAAGAGTATCAAAGGCTCGCAGGGAGGCTATTTCTTAAGCCGTCCGCCACAGGAGATTACCGTTTCTTCTATTATAGAAGCTTTGGAAGGTGACTACCGCATCGAAGATGAGGAGCTTCCGAAAGAAGGTAAATATACCGGGAGTGTCAAAGCAATCCAGAAACTGGTGATCGACAGGGTAAATGACAGTGTGACAGAGATTCTCCAGTCAGTAACCTTGCATGATCTGGAGAAAGAGTATCAGGAATACATTGATTATGGACAGGATATGTATTATATATAACATCAGTTCACACAAGCGTTGAAAGACTTGCAATTTGTGCTTGCACAAGGATTGCAGGTCTTTCTAACGCTTTGGGGGAGCACCCGGAGAAAACAACAAAACATACTGTATTAGCGGGAAACCACTGGTACAGTATTCTTTTTTATGGTAAACTTTTTTAGCGTATAGTTGAAAGATATCAAAACACATTTTAGTTCCTTGACAGACAGGGAAAAACATCATATAATACCAGATAAATAACAAAACCTATCTGGTTAATAGGAATATATACTGCATGAACAGTAACCCAAAAAGAGAGGTTAAAAGATATGAAGACAATCACGATAGAAGAGTTATTACAATTAGATCAGAATACAATCACAGTACTGGACGTACGTCCTGCAGATGCATATACCAGAGGCTCTGTACCGGGAGCGGTCAGCATCCCGCTTGCAGAAGTAGAAGAACGTATGGAAGAACTTCCGAAAGAAAAGCCGGTGTATGTATTATGCCATACCGGTGAATGGAGTGTTGATGCTGTTTATGAACTGGAAGCAGCCGGATATGATGCGGCGAATATTGAAGGCGGATACCGTTCTTTTTTGAGAAAGAAACTAAGTGAGTTCGTACAGGATGAAAATACTACCGGAGAGAAGCAGAAAGAGATTGAACGCAGTATCATCAAGAAATTCCGCAAGGGAATCTGGAGAAAGTTCACGAAAGGGATCAGAGAATACGATCTGATCCAGGACGGAGATAAGATTGCAGTCTGTATTTCCGGCGGAAAAGATTCGATGCTGATGGCAAAGCTTTTCCAGGAACTGTTAAAGCATGGAAAGGCAAATTTTGAACTGGTATTTCTGGTAATGAATCCAGGATACAATGAAGATAACTGGAAGATTATCCAGGATAATGCCAAAGTGCTTGGAATCCCGCTTACTGTATTCGAAACACAGATTTTTGATACAGTGGCAGATATCGATAAGAACCCTTGTTACCTTTGCGCGAGAATGAGAAGAGGTTATCTATACTCTCATGCAAAAGAACTGGGATGTAATAAGATTGCGCTCGGACATCATTTCGACGATGTGATTGAGACGATCCTTATGGGAATGTTCTATGGTGGAAAGGTGGAGACGATGATGCCGAAGCTCCATAGCCAGAATTTTGAGGGTATGGAGCTGATCAGACCAATGTATCTGATCAAGGAAGATGACATTATAGCATGGAGGGATTACAATCAGCTCAACTTCATCCAGTGTGCATGCAGATTTACAGAGAACTGTGTATCCTGTGGCGGCGGAAGAGGTTCCAAACGTGACGAGATGAAGGAGCTGATCAAGGAATTCAGAAAACAGGGAGATATTATCGAAAAGAATATTTTCCGGAGTGTACATAATGTCAACTTAAGAACGATTATCGGATACCACAAAGATGACATGGAATATAATTTCCTGGACGATTACAATGAAAGAGGTAAATAAATAATGAATTACGGATTTGAGACACGATGTATACACGGAAACGGAACAGATGAAAAAACACATTCTTACGGTTCGGTAGCAGTACCGATCTACCAGGCAGCAACATTTGCACACCCTGGAATTGGAAAATCTACAGGCTACGACTACACAAGAGAGAGCAACCCGACAAGAACAGAGCTTGAGCATACGATGTCGGCACTGGAAGGTGCGGTAGATACTGTAGCATGCGCAAATGGCATGGCTGCGGTAGGTCTTTGTCTGGAGTTATTTGACCGCGGGGATCATATCCTTTGTACAGATGATCTGTATGGCGGTTCTGTCAGAATGTTTGAATCTGTCGGCGGGAAGAGGGGATTGGAGTTCTCTTATGTAGATACTGCGGATGCAGATCTTGTAGAAGCAGGTATCCGGGAGAATACAAAAGCACTTTATATCGAGACACCAAGTAACCCGACCATGCGTGTCACAGATCTCAGAAAGATGAAAGAAATCGCAGATAAACATGATCTGAAGATTATCGTTGACAATACATTTCTTTCACCATTATTTCAAAGACCGATTGAACTGGGAGCAGATCTGGTTATCCACAGTGGAACAAAATTCCTTGGCGGACATAATGACACACTGGCAGGATTCCTGTGTTCGGCGGATGAAGAGACAGCGAAGAAGATCCGTTATATATATAAGACAGTCGGAAGCTGTCTTGCACCATTTGACAGCTATCTGATCTTGCGTGGAATTAAGACATTGTCTGTAAGATTAAGAGCACAGCAGGATAATGCGATGAAGATTGCGAACTGGTTAAAAGGACATAAAAAAGTAAAACAGGTCTATTATGTAGGCTTGAAAGAGCATCCGGGATATGAAGTAAATGCATCACAGGCAAGCGGATTCGGAAGTATGATTTCTTTCAAAGTAGATAGTGAAGCAACAGCAAGGAAACTCCTGGAAAGTGTGAAACTGATCGCTTATGCGGAAAGTCTCGGAGGCGTAGAGTCACTGATCACTTACCCGATGCTTCAGACACATGGAGATCTGCCGGTAGAAGTAAGAGAGAAGCTTGGAATCACAGAAGATTTCTTAAGATTGTCAGTTGGAATTGAAAATGCAGATGATCTAATCGCAGATCTTGAGCAGGCACTTGCGTAGGAGGATATACGGATGAAGTTCGATTTTGACAAAGTAGTAGACAGACATGGAACAAAATGTCTGAAATATGATTTTGCAAAAGAAAGAGGAAGAAGCGATGATATGCTTCCGCTCTGGGTAGCAGATATGGATTTCCCGACAGCACCGGGAATCCAGGAAAGATTAAGTGAAGCAGTTGCTCATGGAATTTACGGATACAGCGAAGGAAAAGACGATTATTTCCTGGCAGCAGCCGGATGGTATGAGAAACATTTCGGATGGAAAGTGGAAAAAGAATGGCTGATCAAGACACCGGGCGTGGTATTTGCACTTGCTATGGCAGTGAAAGCTTATACAGAAGAGGGCGACGCAGTCCTTCTGCAGCAGCCGGTATATTATCCATTCAGCGAGGTGATCACAGATAATCACAGAAGACTGATCAATAATCCACTTCAGCAGGTAGACGGACATTACAAGATCAACTTCGAAGAATTCGAGCAGAAGATCGTAGATGAAAAGGTAAAATTATTCTTAATGTGCAGTCCGCACAACCCGGTTGGACGTGTATGGAAAGAATGGGAGCTTCGTAAGATCGGAGATATCTGTCTGAAACACAACGTACTGGTAGTCAGCGATGAGATCCACAGTGACTTTACATATGGAGACAATGTACACCATGTATTCGCATCGTTGGATGAAAGATATGCAGCGATCACTACCACATGTACTGCACCAAGTAAGACATTTAACATCGCCGGACTTCAGATTTCGAATATCTGGATTTCGAATCCGGAACTTCGTGCAAGATTCCAGGCAGAAGTGACGGCAGCCGGATACAGTCAGGTGAACCTGATGGGACTGGTAGCATGCCAGGCAGCGTACGAAACAGGTGAAGAATGGTTGAAAGAATTAAAACTCTATCTGGCAGAGAACCTGGATTACGTCCGTACATTTTTAAAAGAAAATCTTCCGGAGATCAAGCTGACAGAGCCGGAAGGTACCTATCTTCTGTGGCTGGACTTTAAGAGTCTTGGCATGAAAGAAGAGCAGTTAAAAGACCTGGTAGAGAACAAAGCAAAGCTCTGGCTTGACAGTGGGGCGATGTTTGGACCGGACGGAGAAGGATTTGAGCGTATAAATATTGCGTGTCCACGAGAAATTTTAAAACAGGCATTGACACAACTGGTTAATGCGGTGCATGATAGATAAGTGAGAATATGTTAAAGAAGGGAATTTTTCATGAAGAATCCACTGCACTATCAATTTTCCGAATATGACTGCGGACCAACAACGATGCAAAATGCAATCAGCTATTTATTTGAGAGGGAGGAGATCCCGCCGGAGATACTTAGAAATATTATGCTATATTGTCTGGACTGCTATAGTTCTGACGGTAATCCGGGTGAAAGCGGGACTTCCTGTGCGGCAATGATGTTCTTAAGTAACTGGCTGAACAGTATGGGCAATATCGATAAACTGGCTGTTTCCAGCAAATATCTGTCCGGGAAATCCGTCTATATCGGAAATGAAAGTTATGTGAACGATGCACTAAAACGCGGAGGTGCCGTGGTTTTACGTCTGTATACAGATGAATGGCATTACGTACTTTTAACCGGAGTGGAAGGTGAGAATGTACGGATGTTTGATCCTTATTATTGTGACCAGGATTATGAACAGAAGGATATCATAAGAGTTCTGGATCAGCCGACCTGTTGCAACCGGATCGTTCCATGGAAGTATTTTAATAAGACAGCACTTAACATGTATTCCCTAGGACCGTACGATGGGAGAGAAGCTGTGGTCTTATTTAATGAAAAGACCAGGCTTACGGAGGAAGAGACCATCGAATACTTTATTTAGAGGTGAAAGTTTGAAATGAACGAAGAAATCAAAAGCGAAATCCAGAAACTGAAAAAAGAAAAAGATGCTGTTATCCTGGCACATTATTATGTAGATGGGGAAGTACAGGAGATTGCAGATTATGTAGGAGACTCTTATTATCTTGCAGAGATCGCAACAAAAGTGCCGGAAAGCACAATCATTTTCTGCGGTGTATCTTTCATGGGAGAAAGTGCGAAAATCTTAAACCCTGAGAAGAGAGTCGTAATGGCAGACGGTCATGCAGACTGTCCGATGGCACATATGGTAGATGTGGACAAGATCAGAGAAGTAAGAAAAGAATATCCGGATGTATCCGTAGTCTGTTATGTGAACTCGACTGCAGAGATCAAAGCAGAATCCGACGTCTGTGTAACATCATCCAATGCACTGAAGATTGTAAAGAATCTTCCGAATAAAGATATCTTCTTTATCCCAGATGAGAACCTTGGCCGTTATGTGGCAAGCCAGCTTCCTGAGAAACACTTTATCTTCAATGATGGATTCTGCCACGTACATAAGAGCATCCATAAAGAAGAACTTCAGAAAGCCAAAGAAGCACATCCGGAAGCACTTGTACTGACACATCCGGAATGTACGGGAGATATTCTGGAATTATCCGATTTTATCGGAAGCACATCACAGATCATCGATTATGCGACAAAGTCAGATAATAATACATTTATCATCTGTACCGAGATGGGTGTGTTCTATGAACTGCACCAGAAGAATCCAGAGAAGAAGTTCTACTCTGTAGGACACAGACAGTTCTGTCCGAATATGAAGATGGTACGTCTGGAAGGTGTAAAAGAAGCACTCGAGACTATGCAGCCGGAGGTCAATCTCGGTGAAGAGATGCGCCAGAAAGCAGCACTTCCACTGGAGAAGATGCTGAAGCTGGCAGCACAATAAGCCAGGGTAAGCCAGGGGGACGGGACAAGGGGTTTTTTTAGTGTCCCGGTGGCCCAAGTAAGAAGAAAAATTTGATTACACAATTGGATTACACATAGAAAGACTTCGTATCTAACAGGGGATACGAAGTCTTTTTTAACGGAATACAGTTGAATTGTTCAAAACCGACAGTAGAGCGTTGGGAGAGAAGTGAAGACGTTATCCGCGGACCAATTGTTCTATTTCTTAAGATGCTGCAGAAGTATCCGGAATATGAACAGGAAGTTAAAGTTCCGGAAAAAGTGTGGCCTCTCAGAATCTGGTATAAAGCGGATTATACAGGATACGAAGGACTGGCAGAGTATATGATATCGCATCTTCTGAAAAAGTCTACGTTGGCTGAACAAGAATTTGTATGTTATGACCTGGAAGAAATCAAATATGGAACGATGGTTTATAATTAATAAAGGAATATTACAAAAGAGAGGTAGTAGCGAATGAAATTTCATAGTTTGTAATTGAGATTAGAGGAAAATGTTTCGGACAATTGAAGTCGGTGGCAGGTTCTGCAGATAAGGAATTTCCGGATTTTGCAATAATATGGAAAAAGAAATAGAAATTTTACTTTACAAAGCACATATAAAGTACTAAGATAAAAGAAAAGATATCTTCAGGGCAGGGTGAAATTCCCTACCGGCGGTAAAGCCCGCGAGCCGAAAGGTATGATCCGGTGAGATTCCGGAGCCGACAGTACAGTCTGGATGAGAGAAGATGATGGTACAGTTAAGTTTTGCAATGAATGTAGTATCAAAGCTCTGAGATGGTAATCCATTTCAGAGCTTTTTGTAAAATAATATTTTAGAGAAACATTTATCAATTTTGGAAAACAAATCGTGCCCCCTGTAGATAATCTACAGGGGGTTTTTGCATAGTAAAGTATGCAAGAAAAGCTGTTCTTTTGTATATCAAAATAAGAATTGAAATAAGAATTAAAATAAGAAAGAAGGAATAGAAGTGACAGATAAAGATTACATGCTCCGGGCAATCCAGCTGGCCAAAAAAGGAGAAGGCTGGACGAATCCGAATCCAATGGTAGGTGCAGTAATTGTAAAAGATGGGAGGATCATAGGAGAAGGTTATCATAGAAAATGCGGAGAACTTCATGCAGAACGTAATGCACTCGCATCTCTTACAGAATCAGCGGAAGGCGCAACGTTGTATGTTACACTGGAACCTTGCTGCCATTATGGTAAGACTCCACCATGTACAGAAGCAATTATTGAACAAAAGATTAAAAAAGTAGTGATTGGTTCCAGAGATCCAAATCCGGAAGTAGCTGGAAAAGGTGTACGGATACTGAGAGAGGCTGGTGTTACCGTAACAGAAGATTTTATGAGAGACGAATGTGACCGCCTCAATCCGGTATTTTTCCATTATATTACAACGAAGACGCCTTATGTGGTGATGAAATATGCAATGACGCTGGATGGAAAGATTGCGACGAAAACAGGCGCATCAAAATGGATTACCGGAGAAGCAGCAAGAGCAGAAGTACAGCAGATGCGCCACCGGTATATGGGAATCATGGCCGGTATCGGAACCGTGCTTGCGGATGATCCGATGTTGAATGTCCGGGTAGAAGGTTTGAAAAGCCCGGTCAGGATTCTGTGTGACAGTAAGCTTAGAATTCCGCTTGACAGTCAGATTGTAAAAAGTGCAGGAAAGTACCGGACAATCGTAGCTTATGCGGATTTTGGAAATGACAAAGAGAAACAAGAAAAAACAGATATATTACATGCCATGGGAGTAGAGACTATCTGCTGTCCGGATGAGAATTGTCAGATAGATCTTAAGAAACTGATGCATGATCTTGGAAATGAAGGCATTGACAGTATCCTTCTGGAAGGAGGAGGAACGTTAAATGACAGTGCGTTGCGGGCAGGAATCGTAAAAGAAGTACAAGCCTTTATCGCACCAAAGATATTTGGCGGCATGAATAGTAAGACACCGGTGGAAGGCATCGGAGTTGATATTCCTTCCGAAGCAGTGAAATTAAAATATACAGATATCTGTCAGATCGGGGAGGATATTAAGATTACATGTCAGGTGTGTGAAAAAGAACAGGAGGAGTCATGTTTACAGGAATCGTAGAAGAGAAAGGAAAAGTCCGGTATATGCAGCTTAACGGAGAATCGGGAGTCCTGGCGGTGAAAGCAAAAAAAGTGCTGGAAGGTACGAAGATTGGTGACAGCATCGCAGTAAATGGAGTGTGTCTGACGGTCACATCACTTCAGCCGGATGGATTTACTGCGGATGTGATGGCAGAGACAATCCGACGGAGCAGTCTTGGAAGCTGCAAGGCCGGAAGTTATGTGAATCTGGAACGGGCAATGGCAGCAGATGGAAGATTCGGAGGGCATATTGTAAGTGGCCATATTGACGGAACCGGTGTGATACGCTCCATGATCAGGGAAGAGAATGCCATCTGGGTGTCTATTGGGACATCACAGAAGATATTACATCTGGTCGTAGAAAAAGGATCTATCTGTATAGATGGAATCAGCCTGACAGTGGCGAAAGTGGACGAAGCAGGTTTTCAGGTGTCAGTCATTCCTCATACAGGAGAAGAAACTACGCTTTTGGAAAAAGCGCCGGGTGATCCGGTCAATCTGGAAAATGATGTAATCGGTAAATATGTAGAAAGGCTGCTTGGCATTGATAAAAATAAAGAAGAAAAAAAAGAATCCGGAATTACGATGGAGTTCCTGGAAAAATTCGGATTTTAGAACAGGAGGATATATATTATGTCACAAAAGTATCAATACAACACAATTGAGGAAGCATTAAAAGACTTACGGGAAGGAAAGGTCATCCTGGTTACGGATGATCCGGACCGGGAGAATGAAGGAGATCTGATCTGCGCGGCAGAATTTGCAACACAGGAAAATATTAATTTCATGGCGACTTATGCGAAGGGACTGATCTGTACACCGATGAGTGCGGAGATTGCAGCGGATCTGAATTTTCCTCCGATGGTTGCGGAGAACACAGATAATCACAGTACAGCATTTACCGTGGCAGTGGACCATGTGGACACAACGACCGGTATCTCGGCAGCAGAACGTTCGTATACCATTATGAAATGTGTGGATGAAGAGGCACGACCGGAAGATTTCAGAAGACCGGGACATGTATTTCCACTCATTTCCAGAAAAGGTGGGGTTCTGGTACGTAATGGCCATACAGAAGCAACGGTGGATCTTGTGAGACTTGCTGGATTAAAAGAATGCGGTGTGTGCTGTGAAATCATGAAAGAAGACGGAACCATGATGCGGACACCGCAGTTGTGGGAACTTGCCAAAGAACATGGTCTTACATTTATCACAATCCGTGATCTGCAGGATTATCTGAGGATACATGAAAAACATGTAAAAGAAGAAGCAGTTGCAGACCTTCCGACGCAGTATGGTGATTTTAAAATCCATGGATATATCAATGATATTACAGGGGAGCATCACCTGGCACTGGTAAAAGGTGATATCGGAGATGGCGAAGACGTACTTTGCCGTGTGCATTCGGAGTGCCTGACCGGAGATGCATTTGGTTCACTCAGATGTGACTGTGGGCTGCAGCTTCAGACGGCGATGCGCCAGGTAGAAGCAGAAGGAAGAGGCATCATTCTTTATATGAGACAGGAAGGAAGAGGAATCGGTCTGATCAATAAGATCAAGGCATATGCGCTTCAGGAACAGGGATATGATACCGTTGAGGCAAATGTAAAGTTAGGATTTGCACCGGATCTCAGAGAATACTGGATCGGGGCGCAGATATTATCAGACCTTGGCGTGAAATCATTGAGATTACTGACTAACAATCCGGAAAAAGTTTATGGACTTGGTGGTTTTGGGCTGAAGATTAACGAAAGAGTACCGTTAGAGATTCCACCGCAGAAGTATGACCTGAAATATATGAAGACAAAACAGGAAAAGATGGGACACATTTTCAAAGAAATAAATTTATAAAACATTTATTAAAAATAACAGGAGGAAGAAATCATGAGACAGATCAATGTAGTAGAAGGAAAAGTAGTAGCACCAGAGGGAATGAAAGTTGGTATTGTAGCGGCAAGATTCAATGAGATTATTGTAAACAAATTATTAGGCGGGGCAGTTGACGGACTGGTCAGACATGGAGTAGAAGAAGAGAATATTACAGCAGCATGGGTACCGGGAGCATTCGAGATTCCGATGACCGCACAAAAGATGGCAAAATCAGGAAAATACGATGCAGTTATCTGCGTAGGTGCAGTTATCCGTGGGGATACATCACACTATGATCTGGTGTGCAACGAGGCAGCCAAAGGAATTGCACAGGTGGAACTTGCAACAGGAATTCCGGTATTATTCGGAGTTATCACAACAGAAAATATCGAGCAGGCGATTGCGCGTGCCGGAAGTAAGGCGGGAAATAAAGGATATGACTGTGCACTGTCAGCCATCGAAATGGTGAACCTGATGAAGCAGCTCTAATTGAGAAGAAAAAGATAAGGAAAAGTGATAATAAAGACGATGGTAAAAACAATCATATTTGACTATGATGGAACAATCCATAACACACTTAGAATCTATGAACCGGCATTCCGGAAAGCTTATCAGTGGCTGGTTGAACAAAATGTTGTGGAAGAACAGAAGATTGAGTCATCCCGGATTGCAGGCTGGCTTGGACTTAACAGTAAAGAAATATGGTATCCGGGGGCGGAAAAGATGCTGACAACGTTAAAGAACCGGGGATATCATTCGCGACTCATTATTACACCTTCCAAAGTTATCGTTACAACACCAGGCGCAGATAATAAAAAAGAAATCTAATAAAATGGTTACTAATAAATTTCTTAGTAACTTCAAAAAACATCACCTTCAGGCTATAATGGAGTAAAACACATGGCTTGAAGGTGATTTTATATGCCAAAGTATGTGCGAAAAGTTGCCGGTGGCAATTTTTTTGTATCGCCATGCGTTTGGAAGAAGCTGCCGGTGGGAGGTTTTTTTGATGGCAAAATATAAGAAAAAATTAGAAGATGACATACGATGTCCGCTCGAATATGGACTGACAATATTTGGCGGGAAGTGGAAGTCGCGCATTATCTGTGTACTGTCAGCGAAAAAAAGACTGCGCTACAGTGAGATACGCAAGGAAATGTATAACATCACAGATGCGGTTCTTGCATCAACATTAAAAGACCTGATAGAAGATGGAATTATAGACAGAAAATCTTATGACGAGATTCCACCAAAAGTAGAGTACTCATTGACGGAAAAAGGAAGATCTGTGGTACCGATTTTACAGAGTATCTGCCAGTGGTCAGATATTTTTTACAAAGAAGAGGAAGAAAAAGAGATGGTACAATGTCAGAAATGCGATCACAGGAGATAAACGATGCAAAAAGATAACGAATTGTTGGCTTCTATGCCGGTACCAAGAGCTTTTCTTAAGCTTGCGGTTCCGGCTGTAGCAGCACAGCTTATTAATATTTTATATAATTTAGTAGATAAGATGTTTATCGGTCATATCCCGGAGGTGGGAAAGCAGGCACTGGCGGGGGTAGGTGTAACAGCACCAGTTATCCTTGCTATTTCGGCTTTTGCAGCACTTGTAAGTATGGGTGGGGCACCGAAAGCATCTATTTTTATGGGAAAAGGCGAGAAAGAGAAGGCTGAAAAGGTCATGGGAAGCTGCACCTGGATGCTGGTGGCACTTTCGGTGATATTAACCGGAATCATGCTGCTTTATGGGAAAAAGATTCTGCAGCTGTTCGGCGCAAGCGGCGATACAATTACTTACGCGGTAGATTATATGAATATCTATTGCCTTGGGACATTATTTACCCAGCTTACATTGGGACTGAATGCATTCATTACAGCACAGGGGAAGACACTGATCGGTATGTGGAATGTGGCGGCCGGAGCAGTGGCAAATATGCTGCTCGATGCAGTCTTTATCAATGGATTGGGAATGGGAGTAAAAGGTGCAGCACTTGCGACTGTGATTTCACAGGGCGTATCCGCATGTCTGGTGATCCGTTATCTGACAACGCCCGGGAGTGAGCTGAATCTCTATGTGAGAAATATACGTTTTAAAAGAGAACTTCTGTGGCCATGCGTGTTGCTTGGTGCGTCACCGGCATTGATGCAGCTGACGGAAAATATGGTTGCGATTAGTTTTAATACTTCTCTGCAAATACATGGCGGAGACATGGCAGTGGCATCTATGAGTATTCTGAACAGTATCATGCAGTTCGTTATGCTGCTTTTACCGGGACTGGTGCAGGGCGCCCAGCCATTGTTAAGCTATAATCTTGGAGCAAAGAATATTCCAAGGGTAAAGAAAACATTCCGGCTGCTGCTGGCATGCTGTGTAAGTGGTTCTTGTTGTATCTGGCTGATATGTATGGTAATGCCGGGAACTGTCGCTGCTATTTTTACGGATAATGTGGCTTTGATCGTATATACGGAAAAAAGTATGCGAGTATATCTGGCTATGCTTTTTATATATGGAATACAGGTCGCATGCCAGTATAGCTTTGTTGCGCTGGATCAGGCGAAGAAGGCAATCTTTCTTACGATATGGCGTAAGATTATTTTGCTTATACCACTGATATTTCTTTTGCCGCAGATTTTTCCGGATGCAGTAATGGGGGTGTATCTGGCGGAACCGATTGCCGATACAATCGCGGTCTGTACGACAGCGCCTATGTTTTACATGTATTATAGAAAAATGTGTTAGGAAACAGGAACTGAATTCGCATATAAAAATCGGAGTGTTTGTTTTATGTCGCCGTGTAAGGTGGAAATGATAGGAAAAACATGGGAAATCTGTTATACTTAAACAAATAAATACGTATAATAATAGCAATAATCAGGGGAGGGAAAACCAATATGCAAAAAAAATATTTCCAAAGAAAGCATCTTTACAGGACTTAATAATTTTAATGTCATGTCTATAACGGATGTAGAGTTTGATGAATATTTTGGATTCACAGATGAAGAGGTGAGAAAACGAGGTATGAGGAAGAACTCCGGGAGGAAGGAATGGAGCATATATGGAAATACGGGATTGCCTGCTATAAGAAAAGATGTAAGGTAAGCATATAGCTTGAAGGTGATTTTATATCGCTATGCGTTCGGAAGAAGCTGCCAGTGGTCAGATATTTTTTACAAAGAAGAGGAAGAAAAAGAGATAGTACAATGTCAGAAATGCGATCACAGGAGATAAGGAGATATCATGATTAAATATACAGAAGAAAAGAAATTTACACAGGAACAGGTACAAAAGCTGTTTTTATCCGTAGGCTGGACTTCGGGAAATTACCCGAAGCGTCTGTATAAGGCACTGATGAATTCCTCTACGGTGTTTACTGCATGGGATGAGGAAGAACTGGTAGGACTGATAAGAGTATTAGATGATACAGAGATGCTGGCACAGATCCATTATGTACTCGTCCATCCGGACCACCAGGGGAAAGGGATTGCAGGGACGATGCTTGAGCATGTAAAAGAAAAATACAAAGACTTTATGTATATTGATGTCATGCCGGAAGATAAAAAGAACGTGCCATTCTATGAAAAGCATGAATTTAGTGTTATGGAAAATGGAGCGGCAATCCAGATCTGCAATTATGAGAATAGGCAGTAGCAGAGGTGGAAGATAAGCGATGAAAGATAAGCGATGCAGAGAAGTATAATGGGGAAAGAATGACAGTTGATCAGAGAGGAACATAACAGAAGGAGAAAATAAAAACTATGATAAATGAAAGAACCGAAATATGGAAAAAAGAAGAATACCATTATCCGGCTGCACACGGCTTCATACCGGTGATGTTCAGCTACATTCATGAGGATGAAAAGAAGCATCCGGCAATGATTATTGCACCGGGTGGTGCATACAGGGAAACATCCCCGTCGGAGGCACATCTGCCGGCTATGGAATTCTATCAGGCAGGCTACAATGTATTCGTCCTGGAATACACGGTAAACCAGCTGGATGAAGCACCACTGAAGCTGCAACCGTTAAATGACATATCAAGAACCATCCGGATGATCCGTTCCCGTGCAGAAGAATTCCATATCAGGCCGGATCAGATTGCAGTCTGCGGATTCTCAGCAGGAGCACATTTGTGTGCGAGTCTTTGTGTACATAACAAGGATGTAAAAGATCCGGAAGAAGCATATCAGAACATATCCAACCGCCCGGATGCAGCAATTCTGGCTTATCCAGTCATCAGTTCGGGAGAATATGCACATAGAGATTCTTTTGTTGCATTGTTAGGGAAAGAGCCGGCAGAGCAGGAACTGGATTATATGTCACTGGAAAATCATGTGACAGAAGATACTCCACCGTGCTTCCTTTGGCAGACCGTAACAGACCAGACCGTTCCGGTACAGAACAGCTATCTGTTTGCACAGGCATATGCGAAGGCGGGAGTACCATTTGCACAGCATGTATTTTCAGAGGGGATCCATGGACTTTCTGTGGCAACTGAAGCGTGGTTAGAACAGAATATCGGACAGGAAGAAGGAAAAAGATATACACAGGAACAGGTACAGCTTCTTGCAGAGGCAATAAAAGCCGGTGAGACTTCATTTCCAGAGGAAAAGGGAGAAGAACTTCTGGTGAAGTTTGGTATCGGACGTAAAAAGCCGGCAAGATGGACAGAAAAGCAAAAAGAGGAAATCCGCAAAACTTTGAAGGAAGTACAAAGCTGGACGTATCTTGCGGAAGAATGGCTTAAGAAGTATCTGGCATTGGAAGAATACTTACCATTATATGGACCGCACTTGTGATAGCAGCATTGTCTGCCTGCGGAAGCTCAGAGACATCAGGAAGTCCGGAGACATCAGGAAGTTCGAATGTTTCAGAAAGTTCGGATGTGTCAGGAAGTTCGGATGTTTCAGAAGATGAAAATACGGAATCAGATGCGGAGAAAGAGGAAGCAGCGGTATATGAAACTCCTGGCGTAGAGAACGGTGAAATTTCAATTGATGCAGATACATTGACTTCAAATCCAATGTACATCAATTACGATTCCAATGGAACCAATATCCAGCTTATTGCTGTAAAAGGATCAGATGGGACTCCGCGTTTATCACTTAATACATGTCAGGTATGCAATCCATCGCCAAGGGCGTATTTTAAGGAACAGAACGGAAGACTGGTATGTCAGAATTGTGGAAATGTATTCACGACAGACAGCGTAGGTGAAACTTCGGGCGGATGTAATCCGATGTATATAGATTATGAAAATACAGATGGTAAACTGACTGTAAGTGTGGCAGATCTGGACACATATGCAGATCAGTTTACAGCGTGGGCAGGTCCGGTAAACTAGAGCATTTTTCAGACATGCTCTAGTATCTCCATCGTAGAGATATCAGCCTGAAAGGTGGATGCATCTTATAGAAGAATGCTTAGAGCGTGTTTGAAAAATCATTCCTACAATCTATATGCCCCACTTTGCGGTATATTTTTCCTTCATTCGGTTGACGTAGCCCGCTACGCCGCCCTCATTCAGACAAAAGTCTGGCAAAAGAAGGGGATACATTTCTCCCGTTTGGCTCTGATACAGAAGAAACACCGGATGTTGGTGAAGTGGTATATGCAGTTGGTCAGCAGGTGCGTACAAGACGCTGGACATGGAGACAAAGTGAACATGGCAAGATTACTGCTGATTCATCGGACATCTTCTTTCCAATAGATGGCTTCACAGATTTCAACAGAGAGAACGTGATCAAGGCACAGACAGAACTGGATAGTCTCCTGAAAACTATTTGTATTTACGGAAAAATATTCAGGAAGAATATGGAAGAGATATCTGGTTTATACGAAAGATATGAGTAAAGATCAGGATATTTTTTGTATACCAGTTTATATGGTGCCATTTTTATAGAAGAATGTATTGTATATAAGGGAAAGTACGGAATATGCATTTATACGAAAATATATTTGGAAAGGAGTTGTCTATGAAAAAGATATTGATAGTTCTGGGCGGCGGACCAATAGTGTTACTTGCGGTACTAAGTAGATAAGCATATAATATTGAAAAAGAATGAACAAAAAATTGATATAAGACAGGAGATAAAATGAAATTATACAATGGCCGTCCGGAAGACATCTCCGGACGGAAAGAAAAAGAAATAAAAGTCTACAATATACTGGACAGCCTGAACATCCCCTACATCAGAGCGGATCACGAAGCGGTCATGACCATGGAAGCCTGTGAGGAGATTGATAAAGCACTGAGAATGGAGATATGTAAGAACTTGTTTTTATGTAACCGGAAGAAAACAGCATATTATCTTCTTTTAATGCCGGGAAACAAAGCGCTCAAGACAAAAGAACTGTCACAGCAGATTCCGACCACGAGATTATCCTTTGCATCGGGAGAAGACATGGAAGAGTATCTGAATGTAACACCGGGATCAGCTACTGTCATGGGACTGATCTTTGATCCGGAGAATAAAGTGCAGCTTCTGGTGGATGAGGATTTGTTGAAACTGGAAGAATTCGGATGCCATCCATGTGTGAATACTTCGACTATTAAGATGAAAACAGAAGATGTTTTTGATAAATTTCTGAAAGAAATCCATCATGATTATATTACGGTGAAGCTTTCAGATGGAAATATGTCAGAGGATGGAAAGCAATAAAAACATTATAAGTGATGATTGTGTATAAAAAATAGATGATAGAAAGAGCAAGCAGGTGAATAGAGATGGATAAACAAGAACTGGCATTAGAGGTCATTGGCCGCCTGAAAAAAGAATACCCGGATGCGGGATGCACGTTGGATTATGACGATGCATGGAAGCTGTTGGTCAGTGTACGTCTGGCAGCACAGTGTACCGATGCAAGGGTAAATGTAGTGGTAGAAGGACTATATGCAAAATACCCGGATGTCAATGCACTGGCAGAAGCAACACCGGAAGAGATTGAAGAAATCGTAAGACCATGTGGACTTGGGAAGAGTAAGGCGAGAGATATCAGCGCCTGTATGCGTATACTCCGTGATGAATATGGTGGAAAAGTTCCGGATGATTTTAACAAATTGTTGAAACTTCCGGGAGTCGGAAGAAAAAGTGCAAATCTGATCATGGGGGATGTGTTCGGTAAACCGGCGATTGTTACGGATACACATTGCATCAGACTCTGTAACCGGATCGGTCTGGTAGACGGAATCAAGGAACCGAAGAAAGTAGAGATGGAACTTTGGAAGATCATCCCACCGGAAGAAGGCAGTGATTTCTGTCACAGGCTGGTATATCACGGAAGAGACGTCTGTACAGCGAGGACGAAGCCGCATTGTGAGAAATGCTGTCTGGTGGATATATGTGGTAAATATATTTAACAAAATATAGCATGCCATGAAAATAAAGCTTGCGTAAGTAAAATGAAATTTATATAATAGTTTTAAGGACGAGGGAGTAGCATAGAAAAAGTGTTACTCTCTTTTTTGCTTCGCATTAAAAAACATATCATGAAGAGAGGAAATTTGTTATGGCGGACGTAGTAAGTATATTAGACGAATTACAAAACAAAGCATTAAAAGACGAAAAGTTAAAACAACAGCTTCTCGCAACCAGAACAGAAGCAGATCCATTGTCTGCATTCTGCAAGACCTGTCGTGAACTTGGCTATGAACTATATGAAATGGAATTAATTGCGGCAGGAGAAGAATTCCATGCCGCAATGAAAAGAAGTACCAACGGCGGAGGGGAGAACTCGCCGATGATCAAGGCTGAAGATGATTTTTATGAATTATTTTTTGCAAATCTGGAGGGAAATTAGCCCAGAATTTTCTTCATATCTTCCTCCACAGTACTGATCTTCTGAATATTATAATTCTCCACCAGTATCTTCCACACATTCTCGGAGACGAATGCCGGAAGTGTTGGTCCAAGCAGGATGTTTTTGACACCGAGTGATAATAACGTAAGAAGGATACATACGGCCTTCTGTTCATACCAGGAAAGAACCAGGGTGAGCGGGAGGTCGTTTACTGTGCAGTTGAAAACTTCCGCAAGTGTAAGTGCAACCTTGATGGCACTGTAGGCATCATTACATTGTCCCATATCCAGAATCCTTGGAATACCATCGATGGAACCAAGATCAAGGTCATTCAGACGGTATTTGCCGCAGGCCAGTGTCAGGATCAGAGTATCCATAGGTGCAGCCTTGGCGAAATCCGTATAATAACTGCGTCCCGGAGCGGCACCGTCGCATCCGCCGATCAGAAAGATATGGCGGATCTTGCCGGCTTTGATCAGTTCTACAATGTGCCCTGCATGGGAAAGGACGGCATTGTGGGCGAATCCTGTCGTAACCGTAGAGCCGCCGTTGATACCGGTCATTGGATGATCTTCAGGGTAGCCCTTGCATTCCAGTGCTTTTTCGATAACAGGGGTAAAATCTTTATCGTCCCCGATATGAACAAGGTCAGGATAAGATACGATTGAAGTGGTAAATACACGGTCACAGTAACTTTGACGTACCGGCATCAGGCAGTTTGTAGTAAACAAAACAGGTGCCGGAATATTATGAAATTCCGACTGCTGACTCTGCCAGGCAGTTCCAAAGTTTCCTTTCAAATGAGAATATTTCTTTAACTCTGGATATCCATGTGCCGGGAGCATCTCACTGTGGGTGTAGATATTAATTCCTTTGCCTTCTGTTTGCTTTAATAATCGTTCCATGTCATGAAGGTCATGTCCGCTGACGACGATAAATGGCCCTTTTTCGATGGTCAGCGGAACTTCTGTCGGTACCGGATTTCCGTAAGCACCGGAGTTGGCATGATCCAGAAGTTCCATACAGCGGAAATTAATCTCCCCTGTCTTCAGAACAAGCGCCAGCAATTCATCAGAATTTTTTTCAGAGCCAACCGCTTCCAACCCTTCATAAAAGAAATCCAGGACATTCCGATCCACATAATCCAGCGCATATGCGTGGTAAGCGTATGCAGCCATACCGCGCAGACCAAAAAGAATGAGTGATTTTAGTGACCGGATATCTTCCAGGTCTTCCCAGATATGACGGACATCATAATTCATGACATCCGGGTAGATCCGGTCTTTTTCTATGTTCACTTCATGAATGAGTTCCATAATCGTATCATTGAAAAAATTAACATTGGTAATGGTGGTGAATAGCCCTTTTAAGATAAGTTCATCGGCGTGACCGAAAGAAGCATCCGGATTCAGGGCAAGTTTTTTACGCACGGCACGTGAGAGACCGATGAGTGCACTGGTCAGTTCATCCTGATAATTAGCAGTATCACTTTTCTTCCCGCAGACACCGGCACGCCCTTTACAGCCAGAATTATGAGCAGTCTGCTGACACTGGAAACAAAACATTTCTTCCATAATAAATACCTTCCTTGTTGTAGATTTATAACATGGTTTAGTATGTTGCTGATAAAGGAAAAATATACGGATGAAAATATACAGAACCTGTCACTGGCAGTTTTTCTTGCATACGCAGGTATAAAAAATGCGTATACATTTTGGAAAATGAATCCATATGTATACGCATAAAGCAGAATCAAAAAGCTCTTAGTTCTGCATAGATTTAAAAGCATCGAATAATTCCATGTCATCTGCTTTTAATCTGACGTTGGTGCAGTAATTTTTTCCTTCGGGAGTGGTAACATTAATTTCGATAATGGTTCCTTCCACTAATGCATCCTGTGAAACCGCACGCAGGAACATTGGAAATTTTGGGTGGTTGGCACGGAAACGGTCCATACCTGATTTTATTTTCTGCATCATAGCAATCTGACGAAAATCCATTTTTAATCCTCCTGAAATATTATGATGTTGGGGGCAAAAGGTATTTTGACCCCTATGATACACGGATTGCTTCGCATTCATGCTCTCACAATCCTAAAACATCTGATTATAAAGTTATAAAGAAACTGAGACAATTATACTGAAAAAGATATAGAAAGTCAAAAATTTTGTTGATTATGTAACGTTGCTTTATAACTATAGTATGATACTATAAGGGAGAAATATTATTTGTAGATGGGGATTTTTTACAATAATGGAGTATGAAGTATACCGGCATAGGGAGTTACAAAATAAGCATAAGGGAGAATACAAAATGCAAAAATTAATAAAAGATGCAGAAAAGATATTGAAGCAATACTATGGATACGACCATTTCAGAGAAGGACAGATTCCCGTGATAGAGGCAGTTCTGGAAGGAAGAGACGTTCTTGGAATCATGCCGACCGGTGCAGGAAAGTCAGTGTGTTATCAGGTTCCGGCGCTTATGATGGAGGGAATTACCCTTGTCATCTCGCCACTGATTTCGTTGATGAAGGATCAGGTAGGGACATTGAACCAGATGGGGATCCATGCCGCCTTCCTTAATAGTTCCCTGACAGCAGGGCAGTATTATAAGGCATTGCAACTTGCAAAACAGGGAAGATATAAGATCATCTATGTAGCACCGGAGCGGTTAGAGACAGACAGTTTTCTGGATTTTGCATTGTCAGAGCAGGTGAAGATAGCATTCGTCGCGGTGGACGAGGCACATTGTGTGTCGCAGTGGGGACAGGACTTCAGACCGGGGTATCTGAAAATCCTGGATTTTCTGGAGCGTCTGGCATATCGTCCGGTGGTTGGTGCATACACAGCAACAGCAACGGCGGAAGTACGGGAAGATATCCTGGATATATTAAAGCTTCAGGATCCATATGTGGAAACAACCGGGTTTGACCGTGGAAATCTTTTTTTTGCAGTGAAGAAACCGGTGGATAAGTATAAGGAGCTGGTCAGTTATCTGAAAGAAAAGGGATATGACACATCCGGGGACAGTGGAATCATTTACTGCCTGACCAGAAAAAGCGTGGAGCAGGTGAGTTATGATCTGAGAAATGAGGGATTTTCTGTTACAAGATACCATGCGGGACTTTCGGATGAAGAACGCAAGGAAAACCAGGAGAATTTTATATATGGAAAACGCCAGATCATGGTGGCAACCAATGCATTTGGTATGGGAATTGATAAGCCGGATGTCCGATTTGTCATCCATTATAATATGCCGAAAAATATGGAAAGCTATTATCAGGAGGCCGGACGTGCAGGAAGAGACGGGGAACCTTCAGAGTGTATCCTGTATTATGAGCCAAGAGATGTAAGAACGAACAGATTGTTTATTGAAAATGGGGAAGAAAACAGTGAGCTGGATGATGTGACACGCCAGATCGTAAGAGAACGGGATCTGGAACGTCTGAAGCAGATGACATTTTACTGCTTTACTTCCGAATGCCTGCGGCAGTATATATTGAACTATTTTGGAGAGAAGAGCAGCTCCTACTGTGGAAACTGTCTGAACTGTCAGACACAGTTTGAAGAGGTGGATATTACAGAAGAGGCGAAGACCATTTTACGATGTCTGTATGCACTGGACTGGAATTACGGGGCATCCACAGTGATTGATATCGTGCATGGAGGAAAAAGTCAGAAGATATTTGGAAAGAATCTGGATAAGAATCCGGAATATGCAAAATTAACTGACAGAACGGTTCCAAGATTGAGACAGATCTTAAGGGAACTGCAGTTTCGTGAGTATGTAGAAGAACAGGGAGAGAAGTATCCGGTAATCTGTCTGACACCGGCAGGAAAAGCATTTATGGAGACGGAAGAATCTCTGATCATGAAGCTTCCGAAAGAAGAGACGGAGAAAACGTCTGATGCAAAGGTAAAAAAGGAACGCCGCAAAAAAGGAGCGGTGGCAGCAGAACTTTCAGAACAAGATGCAGAATTATTCGAAAGTCTTCGTGAGCTTAGAAGAGAGATTGCGTCAGAAGAAAAGATTCCGCCATACATGGTATTTGCAGATAAGACGCTTGCCGGTATGTGTGTCATGCGTCCGGAGAATCTGGATGAGATGCTGGACGTATCAGGAGTTGGGGAACATAAGCTTGAAAAATATGGGGAAAGATTCCTGGAGAGAATATTAAACCATAGATAGAAGGAGAATCAGATGATAGATTTACAACACGCAGAGGAAGAATTTGAAAAATATCTGGATGGTTATGACAGAGACAATGATAAGGTAAAGCTGAAAATAATACATACATATGGAGTCGTAAAATGCAGCAGAAAAATTGCGGAGGGTCTGAAACTTTCCGAAGAAGACTGTAAACTTGCGCAGGTGATAGGTCTGTTACACGATATAGGAAGATTTGAACAGTTAAAGCGTTACGACAGTTTTGAACCAGGAACGATGGATCACGCTTCGTTTGGAGTGCAGATACTGTTCGAAGAAGGTATGATCCGCAGGTTTGTCAAAGAAGATACCTGGGATGAGATCATCCGGACAGCAATAGCAAGACACAGCGATTATTCGCTGGATACGAAAGAAAAGATTGAAGATGAACGACAGCTGCTGCATGCAAAGATTATCCGGGATGCGGACAAACTGGACAACTGCCGAGTTAAATTAGAAGACTCTATAGAAACAATGCTTGGCGTATCTGCAGAAGAGGTAGGAAGTTCAACGATCAGCCCTGAGATCATGGGGCAATTTGAAGCAAGGACATCGATACTGTCTGAGACAAGAAAGACAAAGATGGATTACTGGATGTCTTATCTTGCATACTTTTTTGACATTAATTTTAAAGTAACATACGAGCTGATAGCTGAGAATCGTTATGTAGACAAACTGGTTGCAAGAATCCCTTATGGTAATCCAGATACAGCAAAAGAGATGGAGCGTGTAAAGAAAGAATTGAATGAATATGTTAGCTGGCGCTCACAGGCATAAAGGATAGAATTGAAAAAACATATTTATTAGAAAAGTTATACAGATTTCATAAAGTGTTAATACATTTGTGCAATAATGTGTTGTATACTAAATACAACCCAGAGTGCGTCTGAAAAATCATTTCTGCAATCTGTGACATATATCTTGCAGAAAGCATTTTTAAGACACACTCTGGAGCGTATTAATATACACATTGTGGTTCACATAATAATACGCTTCCAAAAAATGGATGTAACTGACAAGGAGGTACATTATGAAACGAAAAGACAGGCGAAAACTACAGGATGAAGCCTGGGATTATGAAATAGAACGTACACCGACGACCAGGTACGAGCCGGAATATCAGACAGGCTTAACCAGTGCACAGGCTGCAGAACATAAAAGAGATGGCTGGTCAAATATGTCAGTCGATCCGCCGGCTCAGACAACGGAAGAGATTATTAAGGAAAATGTATTTACGTATTTTAACCTGATCTTTCTTGTGCTTGCAATTTTACTGATAATTGTAGGTTCGTTCCGTAACCTGACATTTCTTCCGGTCATTATATTCAATACTTTGATTGGTATTGTACAGGAAATACGTTCCAAACGTACACTTGAAAAGTTAAATATGCTGAATGCACCGCATGCAAATGTTGTGAGAGATGGAAAAATACAACGGGTGAATTCAGAAGAGCTTGTATTAGATGATATCGTTATATTCAAAGCAGGAAATCAGGTCTGTGCAGACGCAGAAGTGGTACACGGAAGTGTACAGGTGAATGAATCGCTGCTGACAGGTGAATCGGATGAGATTACCAAAAATCCGGGAGACAGACTGATGTCCGGAAGCTTTATCGTGGCAGGAGAATGTCATGCAAGACTGGATGCTGTCGGTGTGGATTCCTATATTTCCAAACTGACACTGGAAGCAAAAGCGATGCAGAAAGGGGAGCAGTCAGAGATGATCCGCTCTCTTGACAAACTGGTAAAAGCAGTAGGTATTGCATTGATTCCAATTGGAATTGTATTATTCGTGCAGAGCTTTTTATTTAACGGAGATCCGTTCCGAAGCAGTGTTACTTCGATGGTAGCAGCTGTGATCGGTATGATACCAGAAGGCCTGTATCTGCTTGCAAGTGTGGCGATGGCAGTCAGTGCCATGCGTCTTGCGCAGAAAAAAGTCCTGTTACATGATATGAAGAGTATTGAGACCCTTGCCAGAGTCAATGTACTTTGCGTGGATAAGACAGGAACGATCACAGAAAATTCCATGAGTGTAAAAGATCTGGTAAAGACTTCGAATTATAAAGAAGATGAAATGACAGATCTTACGAAGATACTTGGAGATTTTGCAAAGGCTATGAGCAGTGATAACAGTACCATGGAAGCTCTGAAAGAATATTTCAAAGAAGGAACGGGAAGAAAGCCGGAATCTGTTACACCATTTACATCTGCAACAAAGTACAGTGGAGTTACTTATAATGATGAAGTGCACGTTCTTGGTGCGCCGGAATTTGTATTAAGAGAGGACTATGATACGTACAAAGAAGAAATCCAGACATATGCAGGAAAAGGTTATCGTGTTCTGGTGTTCGGTACGTATGATGGAACGCTTGATGGAAAAGCACTGACCGGAAAAGTGAATCCACTGGGATATGTACTTCTTGCTAATCCAATCAGAAAAGAGGCACCGGAGACATTTGCTTACTTTGCGGAGCAGGGAGTGGAAGTAAAAGTTATATCCGGAGATAATCCTTTAACCGTTTCGGAAGTGGCAAAAGAGGCTGGTATCGTAAATGCGGACAGATATATTGATGCAGCTACATTGCATACAGATGCTGAGATCGCAGATGCGATAGCGAATTATACGGTATTTGGCCGCGTAACACCGGCACAGAAAAGACAGTTTGTCCATGCACTGAAGGATCAGGGCAAGACGGTAGCAATGACCGGAGATGGTGTCAATGATGTACTGGCTTTGAAGGATGCGGACTGCAGTGTAGCCATGGCATCGGGAAGTGATGCGGCAGTACAGGCTTCGCAGGTAGTATTACTGGAGTCTAATTTTGCATGCATGCCGTCTGTTGTAATGGAAGGAAGACGAGTGGTAAATAATATCCAGAGATCAGCCAGTCTGTTCCTGGTTAAAAATATCTTCTCATTCCTGTTATCACTGTTTTCAGTGGTGCTGATGATCACATATCCACTGGAGCCTTCACAGATATCATTGATCAGTATGTTTACCATCGGAGTACCGGGATTCTTCTTGGCATTCCAGCCGAATAAAGAAAGAATCAAAGGACATTTCCTTACGAATGTATTCCTGAAAGCATTACCTGCAGGACTTACAGATGTACTGATGGTCGGAGCGCTGGTAGTATTCGGAAAGACCTTCGGTGTGAATGCAACAGATATCTCGACAGCAGCGACAATCCTGCTTCTGATCGTAGGATTTATTATCCTGTTCAATATCTGTAAGCCGTTAAATATCTTCCGTGGTGCAGTATGGGGCGGCTGTTTGATCGGCTGCGTACTCTGCTTCATCTTTCTGCCGAAGCTGTTCGCAATTACAAGCATGTCTAAGAAATGTATCATGCTATTCGTGGTATTCTCGATCGCAACAGAGGCAGTGCTTAGATATCTGACGCTTTTGGTGAAGGGATTACGGAAAGGGTATCGGAAGATTATGCATAAAGAAGGGTAATTAGGTGTTTAATACACTAGTTCATCATGGCCTCCCGGTCCATGAGAAAGCGCTGGTATCCTGTTTGCTGCTAGATGTCACGATGCAGAAGTTCTAAGGCAGTCCGACTTTCCTAAGGACGAAAGGGACTCCGCTCCAAACTCGCCGTTCGGCTCAAACAGTGTCGCTCCGTCCCTTTAACGGAAAGTC
>NZ_CDRRQK010000021.1:0-55445 GCF_977044405.1 Dorea sp. | reverse complement strand
TGTATGCTCAAATTATTGACGATACAGTTGGAAATACACTGGTTTCCGCTTCCACTCTTCAGAAAGATGTGAAAGCAAACCTGGAGAAAACTAACAACGTTGATGCAGCAGCATATTTAGGAAAAGTAATCGCAGAAAAGGCCCTTGAAAAAGGTATTAAAGACGTTGTCTTCGACAGAGGCGGATTTATTTACCAGGGTAAAGTACAGGCATTGGCAGACGCAGCTAGAGAAGCTGGGTTGAATTTCTAGAAGGAGGAGCACACATGAGACAGGAACGTATTGATGCTAATTCATTAGAATTAAACGAAAAAGTAGTATCAATTAAACGTGTAACCAAAGTTGTTAAGGGTGGCCGTAATATGAGATTCACAGCTTTAGTAGTTGTTGGTGACGGAAATGGCCATGTTGGTGCAGGTTTAGGAAAAGCTACAGAAATTCCGGAAGCAATCCGCAAAGGAAAAGAAGATGCAGCTAAAAATCTCATCTCTGTAGCATTAGATGAAAATGACAGTGTAACACATGATTATATCGGTAAATTCGGAGGCGCTTCTGTATTACTTAAGAAGGCTCCAGAAGGTACTGGAGTTATCGCTGGTGGTCCAGCGCGTGCCGTAATCGAGATGGCAGGAATCAAGAATATCCGTACAAAATCTCTTGGTTCTAACAACAAACAGAATGTAGTACTTGCTACAATCGAAGGATTACGCCAGATCAAAACTCCAGAAGAAGTAGCTAAGCTTCGCGGTAAATCTGTTGAAGAGATCTTTGGCTAAGGAGGTAGAACAAAATGGCAGATTTAAAAATCACATTAGTAAAATCTACAATCGGTGCTGTACCTAAGCATAAGAAAACTGTTGAAGCATTAGGACTTAAGAAGCTGAACAAAACTGTTGTACTTCCAGATAATGCAGCAACTAGAGGTATGGTAAAACAGGTTTCTCACCTGGTAAAAGTAGAAGAAGTATAATTAATTTATTCGGATAAGGAGGTGTCACAATGGATTTATCTAACTTAAGACCTGCTGATGGATCAAAGCAGAGTGATAATTTCAGAAGAGGACGTGGACACGGTTCTGGAAATGGTAAGACAGCTGGTAAGGGACACAAAGGTCAGAAGGCTCGTTCAGGCGGTACAAGACCAGGTTTCGAAGGTGGTCAGATGCCATTATATAGAAGAATACCAAAGAGAGGTTTCACTAACAGAAATACTAAGACAATCGTTGGTATTAACGTAAGTGCTCTTGAAGTATTCGAGAATGATACAGTTGTTACTGTAGATACATTAATCGAGCAGGGTATCGTTACAAATCCAAAGGATGGAGTTAAGATCCTTGGAAATGGCGAACTTACTAAGAAGCTTACAGTTCAGGCTGATGCATTTAGCGCAGGCGCTGTAGCTAAGATCGAGGCGTTAGGTGGAAAAGCAGAGGTGATCTAATGTTAGAAGCATTTCGAAAGGCATTCAAGATAAAGGATATCCGTAAGAGAATCGGATATACATTCCTGATGTTAATCGTAATACGAATTGGATCACAGTTGCCGACACCAGGCGTAAATGGTGAATATATTAAGAATTTCTTTGCTCAGAACACTGGGGAAGCGTTTAACTTATTTAACGCTTTCACCGGTGGCTCATTTGAGCAAATGTCTGTATTTGCCTTAAGTATAACACCTTATATTACTTCATCCATTATTGTCCAGCTGCTTACAATTGCAATCCCTCAGTTAGAGGAGATGCAGCGTGACGGCGAAACAGGAAGAAAGAAGATTGTAGCAATTACAAGATATCTTACTGTTGGACTGGCTCTGATCGAATCTGCTGCAATGGCAATCGGATTTGGTCGTCAGGGACTTTTGGTGAAGTATAATTTTGTTAATGCGGCAATTGTTGTATTGACGCTCACTGCTGGATCAGCTTTCCTGATGTGGATTGGTGAGAGAATTACAGAAAAAGGTGTAGGCAATGGTATATCTATTGTCTTGGTGATCAATATTATCTCTCGTATTCCGAGTGATATGACTACATTGTTTGACCAGTTCGTGAAAGGAAAAGCGATTGCTTCCGCAGGTCTTGCAGTATGTGTAATTATTGCAATCATCATTGCGTTGGTTGTATTTACTGTAGTTTTGCAGGACGGTGAAAGAAGAATTGCTGTACAGTATTCCCAGAAAGTTGTCGGAAGAAGATCTTATGGGGGACAGTCTACCAATATTCCATTAAAAGTTAACACTGCAGGTGTTATTCCAATTATCTTTTCATCATCTTTGATGCAGTTTCCAATTGTAATTGCGTCATTCCTTGGAAAAGGTAACGGAAGTGGAATCGGAAGTGAGATTCTTCGCGGATTAAATCAGAGTAACTGGTGTAATCCGGAACAGCTGAAGTATTCCTGGGGACTGGTATTATATATTGTTCTGACGATATTCTTCGCATATTTCTATACATCGATTACATTTAATCCATTAGAGATTGCGAATAATATGAAGAAGAGCGGTGGATTTATACCGGGTATCCGTCCGGGAAGACCGACAGTAGAGTATTTGACAAAGATTTTGAATTATATTATATTTGTTGGTGCATGCGGATTGATTCTGGTTCAGATTGTTCCGATATTATTTAACGGATGGCTTGGAGCGAAAGTTTCGTTTGGTGGAACTTCTCTGATCATCATTGTCAGTGTAATATTGGAAACACTTAAGCAAATTGATTCAATGACACTTGTAAGAACATACAAGGGATTTTTAAATAGCTAATATTTTGACTCGCGGGAAGTATTTTTTTCGCGGGTTAAAATGCTATAAGGAGGAACCGCCAAATGAAAATAATTATGTTAGGTGCCCCAGGAGCGGGTAAAGGAACACAGGCAAAGAAGATTGCTGCAAAATATGATATCCCACACATCTCCACAGGAGATATCTTCAGAGCAAATATTAAAAATGGTACAGAGCTTGGTAACAAAGCAAAAACTTATATGGACCAGGGACTTCTTGTACCGGATGAACTGGTTGTGGATCTGGTTGTAGACCGTGTAAAACAGGATGACTGCAAGAACGGATACGTACTGGATGGATTTCCGAGAACAATTCCACAGGCTGAGGCGCTGGATAAAGCACTTGCTGCATTCGGCGATAAGGTAGATTACGCAATCGACGTAGATGTACCGGATGAAAATATTGTTAAGCGTATGGGCGGACGCCGTGCATGTGTTGGATGCGGAGCTACATATCATCTTGTATATGCACCGACAAAGACAGAAGGTGTTTGCGATGTATGTGGAAAAGACCTGATCTTAAGAGATGATGATAAGCCGGAGACAGTACAGAAGAGACTGAACGTATATCATGATCAGACACAGCCGCTGATCGACTATTATACAAAAGCAGGCATCTTAAAGACAGTAGACGGAACTGTAGATATTAACGATGTATTTGCAGCAATTGTAGAGATACTTGGAGCATAGGATCATGGCAATTACAATCAAATCAGAGAGAGAAATCGAATTGATGGCAAAAGCCGGAGTGATATTGGAAACTGTGCATAATGAATTAGAAAAAGCACTTCATCCGGGTATGAGTACAAAGGATATAGATACTCTTGGCGAAGAGATTATTCGCAGTTACGGATGTATTCCTTCATTTCTGAATTATAACGGATATCCGGCATCTATCTGTGTATCTGTCAATCAGGAAGTTGTACATGGTATTCCTGATAAACACCGTATTATCCAGGAAGGTGATATTGTAAGTCTGGACGCAGGTGTCATCTATAAAGGATATCATTCAGATGCAGCGAGAACCCATGCGGTCGGTGAAGTAAGTAAAGAAGCCCGAGAGCTTATCAAAGTTACAAAAGAAAGTTTCTTTGAAGGTATAAAATATGCAAAAGAGGGGAATCATTTATTTGATATTTCATCTGCGATAGGAAGATACGCATCTGAGAGAGGCTATGGTGTAGTAAGAGACCTCTGCGGACATGGAATCGGAACAGCACTTCACGAATCACCTGAGATCCCGAACTATGAAGTGGGAAGAAAAGGTGTGAAGTTAAGAGCAGGAATGACACTTGCAATTGAACCGATGATCAATATCGGTGGTTATGAAGTAGACTGGCTGGATGATGATTGGACGGTAGTAACCAGAGACGGCTCATTATCAGCGCATTATGAAAATACAATACTGATTACTGAGGGAGAACCAAGAATTCTGTCCTTGACCTGTGATGAAAAACAGACAGATTAGTGAAGAGGATACAGATATGGTGGTATATGAAACAGGAATGCTTGCAAGATCAAAGGCCGGACATGATAAGGCGCAGATGTATATCATAACCAGGGTTGATGATACATATGTATATCTGGCAGATGGACGGATCAGGACATTGGATCATCCGAAAAGGAAAAAAAGGATGCATGTACAGATTGTTCATACAAAGTATAATATAGAAGGCCTTGATGATGC
Source organism: Dorea sp. (assembly GCF_977044405.1). Taxonomy (NCBI): domain Bacteria; kingdom Bacillati; phylum Bacillota; class Clostridia; order Lachnospirales; family Lachnospiraceae; genus Dorea; species Dorea sp. The sequence goes on along the minus strand of NZ_CDRRQK010000021.1, from coordinate 50,986 downwards.
AGGTATAAGAAAGATCATTAAGGATTGGATGAAAGAAGAGAAATAGGAGGAATTAAATATGTCAAAGGCTGACGTAATTGAAATTGAAGGAACTGTAGTAGAAAAATTACCTAACGCAATGTTTCAGGTAGAGCTGGAGAATGGACATCAGGTATTAGCTCATATCAGTGGAAAACTGAGAATGAACTTTATCAAGATCCTGCCAGGAGATAAAGTAACATTAGAGCTGTCTCCATACGATCTTTCAAAAGGAAGAATCATCTGGAGAGATAAATAAAAATAGTCAAAAAATAAATAAAAAATCTATTGACTTATATTGCATAAGAGTGCTATACTATATAAGCACGTTTTCTGGGCGTTTTTTGTGCGCATAAAACCAGTGAGTTGCGGTTTTGAAGAAAATGTGTAGCAACAAAGGCATAGCAATGGATGAAAGGAGGATCCCCGTGAAGGTTAGATCATCAGTAAAACCAATTTGCGAAAAGTGCAAAGTAATTAAGAGAAAAGGAAGCATTCGCATTATCTGCGAAAATCCAAAACACAAACAGCGTCAGGGTTAATTCCAGACAGTAGTTTGATGTAATTAGGCGGCTGATAGTGGACACGCCAGGCGGTGTGGATACTATTTCAAATATACAAGGCGCACCCGAAAGACCGGTGACGATCCTCGTATATTGCTTCTAATGCCGGCTCGTCATTACCGTATAGCTTCCAAACTAAAGCGGTGGCCGGAAAGGGCATGATACCGAACATGCCTGGGACAAACAATGTCCCCTATTAAAGACAATTATCAATGAAAGAAAATGGAGGAAATTCACATGGCTCGTATAGCAGGTGTAGACTTACCAAGAGACAAACGTGTTGAGATCGGATTAACTTATATCTACGGAATCGGTAGAACAAGTGCAACTCGTATCTTAACAGAAGCAGGAGTAAATCCTGATATTCGTTGTAGAGATCTTACAGACGACGATGTAAAGAAAATCAGTGCTGTAATCGATGAGACACAGACAGTAGAAGGTGATCTTCGTAGAGAAATCGCCCTGAACATCAAGAGATTACAGGAAATCGGATGCTATAGAGGAATCCGTCACAGAAAAGGACTTCCAGTTCGTGGTCAGAAGACTAAGACAAATGCTAGAACTAGAAAAGGTCCTAAGAGAACAGTAGCAAACAAGAAGAAATAATTTATTTTAAGGAAAGAGTAGGTTAGTTTTATTATGGCAAAGAAAGTTACAAAAAAAGTGACAAAGAAACGTGTCAAGAAAAACGTTGAACACGGACAGGCTCACATCCAGTCATCTTTTAATAACACAATCGTTACATTAACAGATGCTCAGGGAAATGCTCTGTCATGGGCAAGTGCAGGCGGTCTCGGATTCAGAGGTTCAAGAAAATCTACCCCTTATGCAGCTCAGATGGCAGCTGAAACAGCAGCTAAAGCAGCATTAGTACATGGTTTAAAATCAGTTGACGTAATGGTTAAAGGACCAGGTTCAGGTAGAGAAGCAGCAATTCGTGCCCTGCAGGCATGCGGAATCGATGTAACAAGCATCAGAGACGTTACACCAGTACCACACAATGGTTGCCGTCCACCAAAACGCAGAAGAGTCTAGTACTATTATTATTCACTACGTTAACGGATTGTATGTGTCCGAATTATATAGGAGGAAAACAAAAACATGGCAGTAAATAGAGTTCCGGTTCTTAAAAGATGTAGATCCCTTGGAATGGATCCAGTTTATTTAGGAATTGATAAAAAGTCTAACAGACAGTTAAAAAGAGCGAATAGAAAAATGAGCGAGTATGGTCTCCAGTTACGTGAGAAACAGAAAGCTAAATTCATCTACGGTGTATTAGAGAAACCTTTCGTGAACTACTTCAAGAAAGCATCTAAGATGAATGGTATGACAGGTGAAAACCTGATGGTACTCTTAGAGTCAAGACTTGACAACGTTGTATTCCGTCTTGGACTTGCTAGAACAAGACGTGAAGCAAGACAGATCGTTGACCACAAGCATGTACTTGTAAACGGAAAACAGATCAACATCCCTTCATACCTTGTAAAGGCTGGAGATGTTGTAGAAATCAAAGAAGCTAAGAAGAGCTCTCCAAGATACAAAGAGATCGTTGAGGTTACAGGCGGACGTCTTGTTCCAGAATGGTTAGAAGCTGATCTGGAAAACCTGAAAGGAACAGTTAAAGAACTTCCAAAACGTGAAGCAATCGATGTTCCTGTAGATGAGATGTTAATCGTCGAGTTATATTCTAAATAATAAACCGTAACCCACAGGAGGTGGACTTAGTGTTTGAATTTAATAAACCCAATATTGAAATAACTGATATTTCAGATGATAAGAAATATGGTAGATTCGTTGTAGAGCCTCTGGAAAGAGGTTATGGTACAACTTTAGGTAATTCTCTTAGAAGAATTATGCTTTCATCTTTACCTGGTTCAGCAATCAGCCAGGTTAAGATTGATGGTGTACTTCATGAGTTCAGTTCTATTCCGGGTGTTAAGGAAGATGTCACTGAGATTATCATGAACCTGAAATCTCTGGCAATCAAGAACACATCTGAATCTGATGAGCCTAAAACAGCTTATATCGAGTTTGAAGGCGAAGGAGTTGTAACAGCAGCTGATATTCAGGTGGATCAGGATATTGAAATCATGAATCCGGAAACTGTAATCGCTACATTAAATGGCGGTGCAGACAGCAAATTGTATATGGAACTTACCATTACAAATGGAAGAGGCTACGTGAGTGCTGATAAGAATAAGAATGACGAACTGCCAATCGCAGTGATTCCAATTGATTCTATCTACACTCCAGTGGAACGAGTGAACCTTACAGTAGAGAATACCCGTGTCGGACAGATTACAGACTTTGATAAACTTACATTGGATGTATATACAAACGGCACACTGCTTCCGGATGAAGCTGTAAGTTTGGCTGCAAAGGTACTTAGCGAGCATCTGAAGCTCTTTATCGATCTGTCAGAAGTAGCACAGGCTGCAGAAGTTATGATTGAAAAAGAAGATGACGAGAAAGAAAAAGTTCTCGAGATGAGCATTGATGAATTAGAACTTTCTGTTCGTTCATACAACTGCCTGAAGAGAGCTGGTATCAATACAGTAGAAGAACTGACAAATAGAACACCGGAAGATATGATGAAAGTACGTAACCTTGGACGTAAGTCTCTGGAAGAAGTACTTGCAAAATTAGATGAGTTAGGCTTAAGCCTGAGTAAAGGTGAAGAATAATCTGTCAGTAAGCCCGAAAGTGCATGGCAGAGCATTTGGCTAGTAAGCCCGAAGAAGCATAACCAAGTGTTATAATGGAGGAAATTTAAAATGGCAAAATATAGAAAACTTGGCAGAACATCAAGCCAGAGAAAAGCATTATTAAGAAACCAGGTAACAGCACTTCTGAACAACGGAAAGATCGTTACAACAGAAGCTAAGGCTAAAGAGATCCGCAAGATCGCTGAGGGTCTTATTGCATTAGCTGTTAAAGAAAAAGATAACTTCGAAGAAGTTACTGTAAAAGCTAAAGTTGCCCGCAAAGATAAAGATGGCAAGAGAGTAAAAGAAGTTGTAGATGGTAAGAAAGTTACTGTATATGACGAAGTTGATAAAACAATCAAAAAGGATATGCCAAGCAGACTGCATGCTCGTCGTCAGATGCTGAAGGTTCTTTATCCTGTAAAGGAAGTTCCAACTGCACAGGCTGGAAAGAAGAAAAATACAAAAGAAGTTGATCTCGTAGCTAAATTATTTGATGAGATCGCTCCTAAGTATGCAGATCGTAACGGTGGATACACAAGAATCGTTAAGATCGGTCAGCGTAAAGGTGACGCAGCTATGGAAGTTCTGATCGAACTTGTATAGTTAGATGTCAATTTAAAGCGATATAATAAAAGACTATTGTACTGAATTATTAGTGCAATAGTTTTTTTTTGTTTGTTAAAATTCTGACTATAGCGTTAAATTAACTACTATTATTAAAAATGATTACAAATTCTCAAATAAATGATATAATATCGTTAACACACTTGATGTCGAATAATGCAAAAATCTGATAATTGAAAATTTTTGAATTAAAAGTTGAAAAATTGTAAAGTGGAAGGTAGGAATAAAGAATGAGCAGACTTGAGATAGCCTCTCCAAAAAGAGCAAAGATCGTAATGGAAGGTCTTTATAAGGATCTGGAAAGAAGAATAGAATCAAGTCCACCGGGATTATGTCCGGTAGATATGGCGAGAGCTTTTCTGGAGCTTTGTCATGCGCAGACATGTGGAAAATGTGTTCCATGCCGTATCGGACTTGGACAGCTGAATAATTTTATCCGTGAAGTACTGGATGGAAAAGCAACCATGCAGACACTGGATATTATGGAGCAGACAGCCCTTTCGATTATGGAATCGGCAGATTGTGCAATCGGATACGAAGCTGCAAATATGGTATATAAGGGACTGATCGGTTACCGCGATGACTACGTTGAACATATTCAGAACGGAAGATGTACCTGTACATATAATCAGCCGGTACCTTGTGTATCATTATGTCCGGCACATGTAGATATTCCGGGATATGTAGCACTGGTAGGAGAAGGAAGATATGCAGATGCAATACGTCTGCTTAGAAAAGATAATCCATTCCCGACAACATGTGGATTCATCTGTGAACATCCATGTGAGGCAAGATGCCGTAGAAATATGGTAGATGATTCTATCAATATCAGAGGATTAAAACGTGTAGCAGCAGATTTTGCCGGTGAAGTAGATCCACCTCAGTGTGCACCAAGCACAGGTAAAAAGATTGCCATTCTTGGAGGTGGACCTGGAGGACTCAGTGCAGCATATTATCTGCAGTTGATGGGACATCAGACAACCGTATATGAGATGCTTCCGGAACTTGGAGGAATGCTTCGTTATGGAATTCCGAACTACCGTCTTCCAAAGGAACGTCTGGATGATGATATCCGTGCAATCCTGAAAACAGGAGTCCAGGTGAAAAATGGACTTAAGATCGGTCAGGATATCACGATTCAGGAATTAAGACAGCAGTATGATGTAGTACTGATTACAATCGGTGCCAGCACAGATAAAAAATTAGGTCTGGAGAATGAAGATGCAGACGGTATTCTGTCAGCTGTTCAGTTCCTTAGAAATGTAGGAAAGAACCAGATCATGGATCTGACAGGAAAAGAAGTTGCTGTTATCGGTGGTGGTAACGTATCGATGGATGCGGTACGTACGGCAAAACGTCTTGGTGCTAAGAAAGTAAGCATCGTTTACAGACGTCGTGTAGCGGATATGACAGCACTTCCGGGAGAAATCGAAGGTGCGGTAGCAGAAGGTATCGAATTACAGACTTTAAAAGCACCGGCATCCATTGATGTAGATGAGAACCATCATGTAAAAGGAATCTATGTGACTCCACAGATGGTAAGTTCTATCCGTGATGGAAGAGCAAGTATCAAACCAACGGGAGAAGAAGATATTTATATACCATGTGATGTACTGATCGTTGCAATCGGTCAGAATATTGAGACACATCACTTTGAACAGGCAGGTATTCCGGTAGAACGTGGAAAGATCGTCACAAAGAGTACAGGTGCGTTCGAGAATTTACCTGGTGTATTTGCAGGAGGAGACTGTGCAAGTGGACCGGCATCGGTAATCAAAGCAATTGCAGCAGCTAAGGTTGTAGCAGCGAACATTGATGAATATCTTGGATATCATCATGAAATTTCCTGTGATGTAGAGATTCCGGAAGCACATCTGGATGACCGTACACCTTGCGGCAGAGTGAATCTGACAGAAAGAGAAGCATGCGAACGAGTATGTGATTTTGAAGCAGTAGAAAACTGTATGACAGAAAAAGAAGCAAAGCAGGAAGCAAGCAGATGTCTGCGCTGCGATCATTTCGGATACGGTATATTTAAGGGAGGCAGAGAGACATTATGGTAAATCTTACAATAGACGGAAAGCAGATATCGGTAGAAGAGAATACCACAATCATGGAAGCTGCAGCCCAGAACGGGATACCGATTCCAAAGTTATGTTATCTGAAGGGAATCAATGAGATAGCAGCCTGTCGTGTCTGTGTGGTAGAACTGGAAGGAAAAGATAAACTTATCACATCCTGCAACAATGTGGCAAAAGAAGGTATGGTTATCCATACGAACAGCCCAAAAGTAAGAAAACACAGAAGAACAACAGTAGAACTGATACTTTCACAGCACGACTGCGAATGCGTAACCTGCTCAAGAAGTGGTAATTGTAGTCTGCAGAAGGTAGCAAATGATCTGAATATTATAGAGATTCCATTTAAGATGGAGATAGAAAGACAGCCATGGAACAAAGAATTCCCGCTGATCAGAGATTCGTCCAAATGTATCAAATGTATGCGTTGTGTCCAGGTATGTGACAAAGTACAGGGACTCGGCATATGGGATGTAGAGGGAACTGGATCAAGAACAACGATCAATGTGGCTGGACACAGAACAATTGAAGAAGCAGCATGTACATTATGTGGACAATGTATTACACATTGCCCGGTAGGTGCTTTAAGAGTAAGAGATGATACAGAAGATGTATGGGATGCAATTGCAGATCCGGAAAAGATCGTAGTTGCACAGGTTGCTCCGGCTGTAAGAGCAGCATGGGGTGAAGAATTCGGACTTTCTGATGAAGAAGCAACCGTCGGAAAGATCCTTGATGCTTTGAAGAGAATGGGAGTCGATTATACATTCGACACAACATTTTCAGCCGATCTGACAATCATGGAAGAAGGAACGGAATTTTTGCACAGATTTACTGCAGGGGAATTAAAAGAGCGTCCAATGTTTACTTCGTGTTGTCCGGGATGGCTTAGATTTATCAAATCACAGTATCCACATCTGGTGAGACAACTTTCTACAGCAAAATCACCGCAGCAGATGTTCGGAGCAGTGATGAAAACCTACTTTGCAGAGAAGTTGGGAGTATCACCGGAAAAAATCTATACAGTATCTGTGATGCCATGTGTAGCGAAAAAAGGTGAAAGAGAGATGGAACTGTTCTATCAGGAATATGCAGGTAATGATATCGATGCAGTTATTACGACAAGAGAACTTGCAAAGATGATCAGATCTGCTCATATCAGTCCGGATATGCTGACGGATATTGAGAGTGACAGGCCGATGCAGGATGGAACAGGTGCAGGAGTAATATTTGGAGCAACAGGAGGTGTTATGGAGGCAGCGCTTCGTACTGCATATTATCTTCTCAAGAGTGAGAATCCACCGGAGGATGCATTCAAAGCTGTAAGAAGTACAGGATTCAATGAGAATCAGGGAATTCAGGAAGCAGACTTCCAGATCGACAATGTAACTGTGAGAACAGCTGCTGTCAGTGGGCTGGGAAATGCAAGAGCACTTCTGGATCGAATCAATAAAGGTGAAGTGCATTATGATTTCGTTGAAGTTATGGCGTGCCCGGGAGGATGCGTAGGAGGCGGCGGACAGCCGATTCATGATGGCAGAGAGCTTGCATACGAAAGAGGTAAGAAGCTTTATAGCCTGGATAAGAATGCAAAACGCAGATTTTCTCATGAAAATCAGGATATTCAGAGATTATATCAGGAATATTTTGTAAAACCTAATTCACCAAAATCACACATGCTGTTACATACAGAACACAGACTGGAAGGTTTTTAGAGAGTGAATATAAAGGAGAAGTTGTCTGTGGCGGCTTCTCCGATTGGATAACTAACGGACTGTTAAAGAATTATCAAATATGTGAAAAAAATATCAAAAACAGTATTGACAAAAAAATAACGAGCGAGTATACTAAAACCATCGAAAAACAAACAAAAACTCACAGGAGGATAATCAACATGGCGACAAAGAAAAAAGAGAATGTAGTACCAGAGATTATTGACAATGTAGAAGCTCTCGAAGCAAAAATGAAAGCAATGAGAGAAGCTCAGAAAGTATTTGCTACCTTTACACAGGAACAGGTAGACAAGATCTTTTTTGAGGCTGCAATGGCAGCAAACAAGATGCGTATCCCACTTGCTAAAATGGCAGTAGAGGAAACAGGACGTGGACTCGTAGAAGATAAGATCATTAAAAACCACTACGCAGCAGAGTACATTTATAACAAATATAAAAATGATAAAACATGTGGCGTAATCGAAGAAGACAAAGCGTACGGAATTAAAAAGATTGCAGAACCAGTTGGTCTGGTAGCAGCAGTTATCCCTACTACAAACCCAACATCAACAGCAATCTTCAAAACATTGATTTGTTTAAAAACAAGAAATGCGATCATCATCAGCCCTCATCCGGCAGCAAAAGCTTGTACAATCGCAGCAGCAAAAGTTGTTCTTGATGCAGCAGTAAAAGCTGGAGCACCAGAGGGAATCATCGGATGGATCGACGTTCCTTCATTAGAGCTGACAACAACAGTTATGAAAGACGCAGATGAAATCCTTGCAACAGGTGGTCCTGGAATGGTTAAATCCGCATACTCTTCAGGAAAACCGGCACTTGGTGTTGGACCTGGTAATACACCAGTTATCATCGATGACTCAGCAGACATCAAGATGGCAGTTAACTCAATCATCCATTCTAAGACATTTGATAATGGTATGATCTGTGCTTCTGAGCAGTCAGTAACTGTACTTGACAGCATTTATGATGAAGTTAAGAAAGAATTTGCATATCGTGGATGCTACTTCCTTAAGAAAGGTGAAGAGCTTGATAAAGTTCGTAAGACAATCATCATCAATGGCGCACTGAACAACAAGATTCCTGGAAAATCAGCTTACGAAATTGCTAAATTAGCAGGTGTTGATGTTCCGAAAGCAACAAAGATCCTGATCGGTGAAGTAGAATCTGTAGATATTTCAGAAGAATTTGCACATGAAAAATTATCTCCAGTACTTGCTATGTACAGAGCTAAGACATTTGATGAGGCTCTTGCAAAAGCAGAACAGTTAGTAGCTGACGGTGGATATGGACATACATCATCACTTTATGTACATCCATCACAGACAGAGAAGATTGAGAAACATCAGCAGGCTATGAAGACATGCCGTATCCTGATCAATACTCCTTCTTCACAGGGTGGTATCGGAGACCTTTACAACTTTGGTCTTGCTCCATCTCTTACACTTGGTTGTGGTTCTTGGGGAGGAAACTCTGTATCTGAGAACGTAGGTGTAAAACACCTGGTTAATATCAAGACAGTTGCAGAGAGGAGAGAAAACATGCTGTGGTTTAGAACACCTGAAAAAGTATACTTTAAGAAAGGCTGCATGCCTGTAGCATTAGATGAACTTGGAACAGTAATGCACAAAAAGAAAGCATTCATCGTAACAGATAGCTTCCTGTATAAGAATGGTTATGTAAAACCAATCGAAGAGAAATTAGATCAGATGGGAATCCAGCATACATGCTTCTTTGAAGTAGCTCCAGACCCAACTCTGCAGTGTGCAAGAAGAGGTGTAGAACAGATCAGAGCATTTGAGCCAGATACAATCATCGCTCTTGGTGGTGGATCAGCAATGGATGCCGGAAAGATCATGTGGTTAATGTATGAGCATCCAGAAGCAAAATTCGAAGATATGGCTATGGACTTCATGGATATCCGTAAGAGAGTATACACATTCCCTAAGATGGGTGAGAAAGCTTACTTCGTAGCAATCCCAACATCTTCAGGAACAGGATCTGAGGTAACTCCTTTCGCAATCATCACAGATGCAGACACAGGAGTAAAATGGCCTATCACAGACTACGAATTGATGCCTAACATGGCTATCGTAGACGTTGACAATGCAATGACAGCTCCTAAGGGACTGACAAGCGCATCTGGTATCGACGTAATGACACATGCGATCGAAGCATATGTATCTATCATGGCTACAGACTTTACAGATGGTCTTGCTATGAAAGCTGTAAAAGCTGTATTTGATTACTTACCATCAGCATATGAGAATGGTGCTAATGACCCAATCGCAAGAGAGAAGATGGCAAACGCTTCTTGCATGGCTGGTATGGCATTCGCAAATGCATTCCTTGGACTGAACCACTCTATGGCTCACAAACTTGGAGCATTCCATCACCTGCCACACGGTATTGCTAACGCTGTAATCCTTACAGATGTAATGCGCTACAATGCAGCAGAAGTTCCAACAAGAATGGGAACATTCTCACAGTATCAGTATCCACATGCACTTGCAAGATACGCTGAATTAGGTCGTTTCGCAGGATGCACAGGTAAGACAGATGAAGAAGTATTCGAAAACTTCATCGCTAAACTGGAAGAACTGAAGACAAGAATTGGTATCAAGAAGACAATCAAAGACTACGGTGTAGATGAGAAGTACTTCCTGGATACATTGGATGAGATGACAGAGCAGGCATTCAATGACCAGTGTACAGGTGCTAACCCAAGATATCCACTTATGAGTGAGATGAAGGAAATCTACCTGAAGTGCTACTATGGAAAATAAAACAGGTAATAATATATATCCATGAGTTTTTGTTTGCAGGTTGGATAATGTATTAAATACAGGAAAAGTGTGGCAGGAAACTGTCACACTTTTTCTATACCAAAGTATACAAGAGTATCATAATAGATTTTTTTGAATGTTAAAAAAATAACTAATTATATACAGCACAAAAATTAGCCAAAAAAATAACAAAAAACCATTTAAAAATCTGACAATAAGGTGTATAATACAGACAACGAAAAGGAAATGGGCCAAAGATTCAATAAAAAAGGAGGAATCTGTATGAAGCTCGAGAAGAAAAATGTAATCGTAGAGAGACCTTATAAATCAGTTTATAAGACAGAAGAAGGTATTGTTAAGATATTTGCGACAGATCATCCGAAGTCAGCGGTATTTAATGAAGCTCTTAATACTGTAAAGGTAGAAGAGACTGGACTTGATATACCGAAACTTAAAGAGGTAACTCAGATTAATGGGGAATGGGCACTGATCATTGAGAACAGAGAAGGAAAGACACTGGAAGAGATGATGAAGGTTGACCGTGCAAATCTGGAGAAATACATGTCCGATTTCGTAGATCTGCAGTTAAAAGTACAGAGTAAAACAGCAGCGACATTGCCGAAATTAAAAGATAAACTTGCTTCCGAAATCAAGAATCTGAAAGCACTGGATGCAACGGAAAGATATGAACTTCTGACCCGGTTGGAGAGCATGCCAAAACATACAAAGTTATGTCATGGAGATTTTAATCCAAGTAATGTTATTGTTGAGAAGAATGGTAAGATGACGGTGGTTGACTGGGCACATGCATCACAGGGAAATGCAAGTGCGGATGCAGCGATGACTTATTTGTTATTTGCATTGCATGATCAGGAAAGCGCAGATCTTTATCTGAAGTTATTCTGTAAGAAGAGTGATACTGCAAGACAGTATGTAGAGCAGTGGCTTCCAATTGTAGCGGCAGCAGAATTAGAGAAAGATATCCGGCTCGAAAAAGACTTCCTGATGAAGTGGATCGATGTCATGGAATATGAATAAAAACAAAAAGAATGAGATAAAAATAAGCCTCGTATTGAGGCTTATTTTTATCTTCGTGCATTCGTAAGAAGCTGCCGGTGGCAGCTTCTCTTGCTATTGTACTTGTTATATGTAATTTAGAAAAATACATTTCCACCAACATTGACTCCCGATACACCTGTAGAAGCAGATCTAAACTGCAGACAATTAATTACTGCAGAATGTCTTGCTCCGGCGAGGGCATCCTGTGCAACCTGATATGCGGTTGAAGAAGCACCCTGCTTTAAGACTTTGTTCAGAGAACCGTTCCATGTAGGAGCGAACTGACCGGACTGATAGATTACATCATGCAGGTTATTAGGATAAGCAGGACTTGCAACACGGTTCATGATAACGGTTGCGACAGCGAGCATTCCGTCATAACCACCTGCTTCACACTGAAGGATTGCTGCGAAAAGAGCAACATCCGAAGTAGAAGAAGGCGTAGAAGATGTGTTGTTATTGCCGGTATTTGTTGTTGTGTTCGTTGTTGTATTAGGTTTTGTAGTAGTTGTTGTATTTTTATTCGTTGTTGTCTGTGCTGGTTGAGTTGTTTTATTCGCGTTATTATTATTGTTGTTGTTATTATTGTTACTAGCCGTTGCAGTAGTGTCGGTTTTTGTCTCGGTCTTTTTATCTTCGGCCTTGAGAGAACCAGATACGGCATTATTTTGTGCGATTTTTAAAGCCTCTTCAGCAGCTTTCGCACGTTCCAGCTGAGCCTGATAATTGGCAAGCTCTCCGGAAGTAGAAGAAATCTTTGAATTTAATTCTTCGCGTTTGCTTGTCAGTGTTTTCTGAAGACCAGAAAGCTTACTTTGCTGCTCTTCCAGTTCTTCTTGTTTTTTTTCTACGCTTTTTCTGACATCTTGCAGTTGGTTAAGCATAGAACGGTCATAGTCACTGATGGTTGCAACATATTCAGCCTTATTCAGAAAATCGCCCATATTTTCGGAAGTGAGCAGAATCTGAAGCAGGGATGAGGTACCACCCTCATACATGAATTTGATGCGGTCTTTCATAGAATCGTACTGAGCTTCTTCATCTAATTGAACAGAGGCCAGATCCAGCTTGGATTTTTCGACTTTAGCTGATAACTCTTCAATCTGACTTGAAGTGTCATCCAGTTCCTTACTTAAGGTGGCCAGCTGGCTGTTCAGATCATTTAATTCCCCTTTTAGATTGGAAGTAGTACTTTCTAATTCTTTTGAAGAAGGTGCTGAATATACAGGAGTACTAACAGAAGCAATTGTTACGGTGCAGATGGTGGTTGCCAAAACCGATCGTAATACTCGTTTCTTTTTCATACTTATCATAGACATATCCTTTCCATTCTCGCGAATATTCTAATATTATACACCAAAATGCCAGAGAAAGCAAATTTTGCAGGATATACCAGTAGCTGGCATAGCTGTAAAACAGTAACGCAAAACATTTAAACTTTACATAAACTGAGTGAGAAAGGTTGCCATAAAAAAGATTTCTGTATAAAATAGAAAAGGAATGTTTAAATAGGAGAGGAATATAATTATATGAAAAAATACGAAGAAGAAAAGTATAGATTAGAGAATATAAAAGAACACATCTATCCTTGGGTGAAAGCAGAGCTTTCGGACACACAGGCTCTGAATGGAAAACATTTTTCCGAAAAAGATGCACCGGTAATCGGATTTTTGGGGGATCTGAATGTAGTATTTGCAATAAAAAGAGATGAGGATGTATATGAGATTCTAAAAGATAATATGCTTCCGCCGGAATGCGATGTCATAGAAGTTTATCACAAAGCATGTGAGAATCTGAACCGCGATGTTGAATTTGTTGTTGCCAACACATGGTATGGCGGGTATGGTATTGTGGCAGATGGTCATCACGAGGCAAGCGCAGTCTGCTATAAGCACATCTGGCAGGTATGTGCAGACAAATTAAAGGATGATCTTGTAATCATGATTCCAAGAAAAGATACAGTATTATTTGCACCGGCAGGTAATCAGGAAGTCGTAGATAAGATGATCGCACATGGGGAACAGGCATATGAACAGGGCGAGAATAAGATCAGTAAGAATCTGTTGTTATTTACACAGGAAGGGAAGGAATTAGTTACATATGAACATTAAGACCAGAATGATTGGTGTCGATCTGGATGGAACATTATTAAAATCAAACAAAGAACTGGCACCGTATACAAAAGAAATACTGAAAAAAGCAATTGATCAGGGAATTCTGGTCATGCCATCAACCGGAAGACCATTAACCGGAGTACCAAAGGAACTTTTGGAATTTCCAGGGATCAAATATGCAGTAACAGCGAATGGAGCCAGAGTGATAGATATCACAACCGGAAAGCCAATGGTGGAGGAGCTGCTTGCACATGATATTGCAGAAAAACTGATGGATGTATTTGAACATTATGATTCTTTCAGAGAGATATATTTTGAAGGAGTAGGATATGCATCGAGGGAAGCACTGGAAAATATCTCAAAATATCTGGAAGTACCGGCGATGGCAAATTATATCTCATCTACACGAATTGCTGTGGATGACGTAAGAGAAAAATTCGAAGAAGAAAAAGACAGACCGGTAGATAAAATACAGGCACTGTTTACTTCTGTAGAAGACAGAGATGCTGCCAGGGCAGAGATCCAGGATATATCCGGAATCGAGATCACAGGAGCACTTCCGATGAATCTGGAGATCAATGCTGCCGGTGTTAATAAAGGAAAGGCCATGATAGAACTTGGGAAGGTACTTGGCATTCCAAAAGAGGAGATCATGGCATTCGGAGACGGTGACAATGATCTTAAGATGTTAAAAGAAGTAGGGGTAGGCGTTGCAATGGAAAATGCGATCCCATCGGTAAAAGAAGCTGCTGACTATATTACATTGACAAATGATGAAGAAGGCGTTGCCAGGTTCATAGAAAAATATGTTCTGGTTTAAGAAAGGAAAGCAAAATGTTAGATATTATTAAAGTTATTATTTTAGGAATTGTTGAAGGAATCACAGAGTGGCTTCCAGTCAGCAGTACAGGACATCTGATCCTGGTTGGCAATGTATTAAAGCCGGGGATGAGTGATGCATTTATGGAAATGTTTGATGTCGTAATCCAGTTAGGTGCAATTATGGCAGTTGTAGTATTATATTTCCACAAATTGAATCCATTTTCACCAACGAAGACAGAAAAGCAGAAAATGTTGACATGGCAGATGTGGTTCAAAGTAGTGATTGCATCAGTTCCGGCAGCTATTGTTGGATTACTGTTCAATGACATTCTGAATGAAATTTTTTATAAACCACTTCCGGTTGCAATTATGCTGATTGTATATGGTATTCTGTTTATCATTATTGAGAAAAATAATGCAGGAAAGACACCTTCTGTAACAAGAATCTCCCAGCTGAATCTTCAGATGCTTCTGTGGATCGGATTCTTCCAGATGCTGGCATTGATTCCGGGTACATCCAGATCAGGAGCGACTATTATCGGAGCCCTTATCATTGGTGTATCAAGAGAAGTGGCAGCAGAGTTTACTTTCTTCCTGGCTATTCCTGTTATGTTCGGAGCCAGTCTTCTGAAGCTGATTAAGTTCGGATTCCACTTTACTGGTGCAGAATTTGGTCTTCTGATGCTTGGATGTATCGTATCTTTTGGATTATCGGTTGTTGCGATTAAGTTCCTGATGGGATATATCAAACAGCATGACTTCAAGGTATTCGGATATTATAGAATTGTTCTTGGTGGAATTATTGTAATCTGGACAATTATCCAGACAGCAATGGCATAAAATTATAAATATAAGATAGAAAAATAAAGTCAGACAGGTTTTGGAAAAGAAAAACCGTCTGGCTTTACTTTATGCCAAGGTTCTCTGGATGCCTAAAGATAGATATTCATACCTGAATCTCTTTTTTTGCACAGTGAAACAGTAACATAAAGGGGAAAGGAGTACAGGTTGGGGGTTGCTTTTTGGATAAAACATGATAATATATTAAGTATATATGTATTTTTATACAATATATAAGTATCCGGGGAGAACCTGGCTCCGGGTAGCGAGCATATTATGTCAAAAGGATGGAGGAAAATATTATGAAGATGAAAAAACTCATCAGCGTAATGATGATCGGAGCATGTGTAGTATCTATGGCTGCATGCGGATCTAAAAAAGAAGAAGACAAAAAAATTGAAAGTGCAGATGATCTGAAAGATGCAAAAATCGGTGTACAGACAGGTACAACAGGTGATATCTACTGTTCAGATGATTTTGGTGATGATCATGTAGAGCGTTTTAATAAAGGAGCAGATGCTGTTCAGGCACTGGTAAAAGGTAAGATTGATGCAGTTGTTATCGACAATGAACCTGCAAAAGCATTTGTAGATGCTAATAAAGGTCTTAAAATCCTTGAAACACCATACGTAGAAGAAGACTATGCTATGTGCTTTAAAAAGGGAAATACGGAATTAGAAGATAAGTTCAATGAAGCAATCAAAGAACTGAAATCTGATGGAACATTTGATAAGATCATCGGATACTATATCGATGGAACAGAAGATAAAGGATATGAGTCACCAGCAGATGTTGACCGTTCTAATGGTAAGCTTGTAATGGCTACAAATGCAGCATTCGAGCCATATGAATATTATGAAGATAACAAGATCGTAGGTATCGATGCAGACTTTGCACAGGCAATTGCAGATAAGCTTGGTATGGAACTGACAATCAATGATATGGAGTTTGATTCAATCATCGCTGCTGTAGACAGTGGAAAAGCTGATTTTGGTGCAGCTGGTATGACTGTAACAGATGAAAGAAAACAGCAGGTAGATTTTTCTGATTCATATTACACAGGAAAACAGATGATTATCGTAAACGAATAGTAACAACGAATAATCTGAAAAGTGGGAAGAAAAGATGCAGGAATTAAAAGATACGTTTATTCTGAATTTCATAGATGACAACCGTTGGAGATATATTGCCGATGGATTGAAGGTTACATTGATTGTAACTGTATTTGCAGTATTGATTGGTGTGTTACTTGGTTTTTTGATTGCAATTGTGCGTACGACACATGATAAGACCGGAAAACTTAAGATACTGAACGCAATATGCAAAGTGTACCTGACGGTAATCCGTGGAACACCGGTTGTTGTACAGCTGATGATCATTTACTTTATCATATTTGGAAGTGTAGATATCAGCAAAGTACTGGTAGCGATCGTCGCATTTGGTATCAACTCAGGAGCGTACGTGGCGGAGATTTTCCGTTCGGGTATTATGTCGATTGATAATGGCCAGTTTGAAGCAGGACGAAGCCTTGGATTTAATTATGCGCAGACAATGATGTATATTATTATGCCACAGGCATTTAAGAACGTTCTGCCGACATTATGTAACGAGTTTATCTCTCTTTTGAAGGAGACATCTGTATCCGGTTATATTGCACTGCAGGACCTGACAAAAGGTGGAGATATCATTCGAAGCCGTACATACGATGCATTTATGCCGTTGATTGCTGTTGCGCTGATCTACCTGGCAATGGTAATGATATTTACAAAACTTGTAAGTCTGCTGGAGAGGAGGTTGAGAAACAGTGACCACTAATAATGGGGATGTACTGATCAAAGTAGAAGGTCTGCATAAGATTTATGGGGATTTTCATGCGTTAAATGGAATTGATGAAGAGATCCGTAAAGGAGAAGTGGTTGTTATCGTAGGACCATCTGGTTCCGGTAAATCAACTTTCCTGCGGTCATTGAACCTTCTGGAAGTTCCGGATAAAGGACATATATATTTTGAGGGTGTAGATATTACAGACAAGTCTGTAGATATTAATAAGCATCGTCAGAAGATGGGAATGGTATTCCAGCATTTTAACCTGTTCCCACATAAGACTATTAAGGAAAATATCACACTTGCGCCGATTAAGCTTCTTGGAAAGAGCAAAGAAGAGGCAGATAAAAGGGCAATGGAACTGTTGGAGAGGGTAGGACTTGCTGAGAAGGCAGATTCTTATCCATCCCAGTTATCCGGTGGACAGAAGCAGAGAATCGCAATTGTACGTTCTCTGGCAATGGATCCGGACGTGATCCTGTTCGATGAACCAACATCAGCACTCGACCCGGAGATGGTTGGAGAAGTTCTGGAACTGATGAAACAGCTTGCCAGAGAAGGAATGACGATGGTAGTTGTAACACATGAGATGGGATTTGCAAAAGAGGTTGGCTCAAGAGTCATCTTTGTAGATGCCGGACAGATTAAAGAACAGGCAAAACCGGATGAATTTTTTGATCATCCGAAAGATCCACGGTTGAAGGAATTTTTGTCTAAGATATTGTAAGACGGACGAACCCGTGCAAAATATAATACAAACGGTGCCGCTTCCTGCGGTCAATGTCACCTTATTGTATTATATTTTGCACGGGTTCTGTGTCTTATAAAAAGGAAAATTTTTCAGATAGATTGTTGTAATATACAATAGAGCATATCAAAAAACAGCCCCATCCGAATATATATGAATAAGGTGACATTGACCGCAGGGAGCGGCACCGTTTCATATATATTCGGATGGGGCGTCCTCTTGTTAGCATATATTACAACAACTATCCCTCTCTATCAGCCTGTGCGGCACGATGATTTTTGTCGCCAGCAGGTTTGGATTCTCGATGTGGTTGATGATCTGGGAAGCGGCTTCGCTTCCGAGCTGTCCGGAGTTGATGTCAATTGAGGTCAGCTGTGGTGAGGTCAGTCTTGCAAAGAGTGAGTTGTTGAAGGATATAATGGACAGGTCTTCCGGGATGGACAGGTGATTTTCCAGGCAGACTCTTTCCAGAGAGACTGCAAGGATATCATCACTGACAAGAATCGCTGTCGGGCGGTCTTCCTGCATGAGAAGTCCGTGGATGGCGTTTTCATTATTCACTGAGACATTCTTCACTTCTACACAATATTCCGGCCGCACAGGAATCTGATGGCTTGTAAGAGCCAGCTGGTATCCTGCTTTTCTGTCAGCTGAGAACATCAGGGCGCTGTCAGAACCAAGATAAGCAATCTTACGGTGTCCGAGCTGATACAGATATTCCGTTGCTTCCCGGCCGGCCAGAAGATTGTCGTTATCAATATAGATCGTCTGATTCGTATAACTGGTTGCTTTTCCAATCAGGATATATAAAAGTCCCTCATTAAAAAGAAAATCAATCACAGGATCGTCTTTTCTGGAATATAACACAATAAAGCCGTCAACTTTTCCGCTTCTGGACATGGAGCGTACAGCATCCAGAATCTCTTCTTCGTCCTGTCCAGTTACAATCGTTGTCATATATTGTCTGCCATTACAATAATGGCTGATGCCCTGGATGGCCTCTAGATAAAAAGAGTTTTCGTAGACCTCTTTTGCAGAAGCCGGAAGGATGATACCGATTGTACGCGAGTTCTGGGAAGCCAGATTACTTGCCTGGAAATTCGGTTCATAGCCAAGTTCCAGCATCGCTTTTCTTACACGTTCTTTTGTCTCTTCGCTGATCGAAGCGTTATTCTTACAGGTTCTGGATACGGTGGAAGGAGATACACCTGCCAGCGCAGCCACATCCTTGATCGTTACTGCCATATCAATAGCCTCCGTTATTATAAGATGTACCAGGTAGAGAATATTTCTGTCAGTACATCCGGTATTTTTATATGATGGTATTTATTTTACTGCAAAAAAAAGAAAATTGCAATCTGTTTGCATGGTTTGTTGCGCAAACATGTGCATGAATTGTGCTGTGAGAAGAAAGGTATACAGATATGGAAATTTTGGATTGTAAAGCAACATCCATGGATGCAGTAAAAGTTTGAATGAGTTTTAAGGCACGTTCCAGTCAGTGGAGTTTGCTTATGTAAAGAATGAAAAAAGATGAGATTAGCGTATAGATAGTAGACGTTGTGGGAAAAGTGCATAAAAACATGATGGTAAAATTGTGTAAAAAGTAGAATCGAAAAGTATCTGGAAAAATGAATTGCAAATCGTGCAAAAGATGAATATAATTAATGCAAACGGTTGCATAAATAAATGCAAAACGGAAAACATGAGGAGGTTTCGTTATGAAAGAGAATGAGAGTAATAAGGTTCCAGATATAATTCTTGCGCCGGTAACAGGAAAAGCAGTAGCTTTAAGTGAAGTTCCAGATCCGGTATTTGCAGATAAGGTTCTGGGAGACGGAGCAGCAATTATTCCAGCAGAGGGTAAGATTGTAAGTCCGGTAAATGGAGAGATTTCAACAGTGGCAGAAACCGGTCATGCATATGGATTTACATCAGAGGACGGACTGGAAATATTAGTTCATGTCGGACTGGAGACAGTGTCATTAAACGGGGAGTGTTTTAAAGTATATGTAAAACCAGGAGATAAGGTAAAAGCCGGAGATCTGGTTGCAGAAGTGGATCTTAAGTATCTGGAAGAGAAAAAGATCAATCCGGTCACGCCGGTACTTCTTTGCTCAGATACTGAAGGAAAAGAACTTCAGTACACAGAAGGTGAAGTAAAAGCCGGAGAGTCAGCAGTGTTAACACTGGTGGCTGAGGAAGAAAGTAGTAAAGAAAACAACACAGAAGAAACAACAAAGACAGAGGAAACGAAGACTGCAGCTACAGAAAACGATGCGCAGGCGGGAAAGAAAAAGAAATTCAACTTTAATTTTGATTTCCTTCAGAAGCTTGGAAAAGTTCTGATGACGGTTATCGCAGTTATGCCGGCAGCAGGTCTGATGATCAGTCTTGGTAAGCTGGTTCAGATGGCAGGCGGAGACCTGTCACTTATAATGACAATCGGAAGCACAATGGAGAACATCGGATGGGCCGTGATCAATAACCTGCACATCTTATTTGCAGTAGCAATCGGTGGTTCCTGGGCAAAAGAAAGAGCCGGTGGAGCATTTGCGGCAGTTATTACATTTATCCTGATCAACCAGATTACCGGTTCGATCTTTGGGGTAACTTCAGAAATGTTAAATGATGCATCTGCAGTCACACATACATTATTTGGACAAGAGATTCTTGTAAATGGATATTTCACATCGGTTCTTGGAGTGCCGGCGCTGAATATGGGTGTATTCGTCGGTATCATCTCAGGTTTTGCCGGTGGAGTCATCTATAATAAATATTATAACTACAGAAAACTTCCGGATGCGCTTGCATTTTTCAATGGAAAACGTTTCGTACCAATGGTATGTATCGCATGGTCAGTGATCATTTCCCTGATTCTTTCCGTAGTATGGCCGGTTGTACAGTCCGGAATCAATGCATTCGGTGTATGGATTGCCAATTCATCCTCTACATCACCGATCCTTGCACCATTTATCTACGGTACATTAGAGCGTCTGCTGCTTCCGTTCGGACTGCATCATATGCTGACAATTCCGATGAACTACACTTCATTCGGAGGTACTTATACAATTGCAACCGGAATCAATGCAGGAAAACAGGTATTCGGACAGGATCCGTTATGGCTTGCATGGGTAACTGATCTGATCAACTACAAAGATGCAGGAAATATGAGTGCATACCAGCATCTGTTAACAACCGTTACACCGGCACGTTTCAAAGTCGGACAGATGATCGGGGCAACCGGACTGTTACTTGGTGTTGCTCTTGCAATGTACAGAAGAGTAGACCAGGACAAAAAGGCAAAATACAAATCCATGTTCTTCTCTACTGTACTGGCTGTATTCTTAACAGGAGTTACAGAGCCGCTGGAATTCATGTTCATGTTCTGTGCACTGCCATTATATATCGTATACGCAGTACTTCAGGGATGTGCATTTGCAATGTCAGGAATTATTCACTTAAGAGTACATTCCTTTGGTAACCTTGAATTTATCACAAGAATTCCGATGAGTATCAAAGCAGGACTTGCAGGAGATGTGATCAACTTCGTAATCTGCTGTGTGGCATTCTTTGTAATTGGATATTTCGTAGCATACTTTATGATCGGTAAGTTCCAGTTTGCAACACCGGGAAGACTTGGTAACTACATGGATGATAATGCAGAAGAGGCAGAAAGCACGTCCGGATCTTCAGAAGGAAAAGGCAGCAACAGCCAGGCAGAGAGAATCATAGCCCTCCTTGGCGGGCGTGAGAACATCGTTCTGGTAGATGCCTGCATGACCAGACTTCGTGTAACAGTAAAAGATGTGGAAAAAGTCGCAGAACTCGAAGCATGGAAAAAAGAAGGTGCGTTAGGACTGCTTAAAAAAGATGAAGGAATCCAGGCAGTATACGGGCCAAAGGCAGACGTATTAAAGTCAGACATCAATGATATTCTGTAAGAAAGAAATAATAGTTACTGTTCATATATTGTGTAAACAATAACGAATAATATTCTTTAGGAGCATGTAAATGAAATTATTAACATTAAATACGCATAGTCTGGAAGAACCGGACTATGCAAAAAAGACAGAAAAGTTCATAGAGATGCTGGAAAAAGAACAGCCGGACATCATAGCATTACAGGAAGTCAATCAGACAATTCGGGAAAATGAGATTCCGGATATCATGCTGGATGGTTATATCCGCTGCGGAACTTTTAACCGTCCGGTGAGACAGGATAATCATGCAAGATACGTAGTAGAAGAACTGAGAAAAAGAAACGTCTATTACTACTGGACCTGGACCAGTGCCAAGATCGGATATGGAAAATATGACGAAGGAATGGCATTACTTTCAAAGAAACCAATCAAGAGAGCGCAGGAATTCCTGATCAGCAAAGGTGATGACTATGAAAACTGGAAGACAAGAAAGACGCTTGGAATCCAGGTGGAAGGATGTAAAGACTGGTTTTTCACTGTACATATGGGATGGTGGAATGACGAAGAAGAGCCATTTACAGATCAGTGGAAATGCATGAGTCACACATTTGACGATTCCATGTATCAGGAAGGCAGCATATGGCTGATGGGTGATTTTAACAGTCAGGCAGATGTAAGAGGCGAAGGTTACGATCTGATCCGGAATGCCGGATGGAAGGATACTTATCTTTTAGCAGATGAAAAAGACTCTGGAATTACAGTGGCAGAAGAAATTGACGGATGGCGCAAGGAAGATAAAAGAAGCGGGGTATACAAAAACGAAAAGAGACTGGATTACATTTTCGTTAATAAGCCGGAATGCGTCAAAAGTTCTAAGGTAATCTGCAATGGGGATCATTATCCGGTGGTATCAGATCATTATGGAGTTGAGATAACCGTATAGTAAAAGGTCCGCAAAAACTGCGGAACAAGACAGAAGAATAGTAGAAGGGGAACATAGAATGAGCAATCGAGCAGCAGGCATCTTAATGCCAATCAGCAGTCTCCCATCAGAGTATGGAATTGGCTGTTTTTCAAAAAGTGCATATGAATTTGTAGACTGGTTAAAAAAAGCAGGACAGAGTTACTGGCAGATCCTGCCACTTGGACCGACAAGCTATGGAGATTCACCATATCAGTCATTCTCAACATTTGCAGGAAATCCGTACTTTATCGATCTGGATACACTGATCGAGGAAGGCGTCCTGACAAAAAAAGAATGTGATGCAGTAGACTGGGGAAGAGTAAAAGGGAGTATTGATTATAAAAAGATATACGAAGGACGGTATCCACTTCTTCGTAAGGCATACGAAAGAAGTAAGGTTCAGGAGAATACAGGATATCAGAAATTCGTAGAAGAAAACAGCTGGTGGTTATCAGATTATGCCCTGTTCATGGCAGTAAAGGACAGATTTGGCGGCGTAGAGTGGAAACAGTGGGCTGACGATATTAAGCTCCGCTGGGGACCGGCAATGGATTATTACCGCGAGGAACTGTATTTTGACATCGAATTCCAGCAGTATATGCAGTTCAAGTTCTACGAGCAGTGGATGAAATTAAAAGCTTACGCCAACAAAAAAGGCATCCAGATCATCGGAGATATTCCGATCTATGTTGCGATGGATAGTGCGGACACATGGGCGCATCCGGAACTTTTCCAGTTAGATGAGGAAAATGTACCGGTAGCAGTAGCAGGATGCCCGCCGGATGGATTCTCCGCAACAGGACAGTTATGGGGAAATCCTCTGTACCGCTGGGGATATCACAGAGAAACCGGTTATCAGTGGTGGTTATCTCGTCTGTCTTATGTGTTCCGTCTGTATGATGTGGTAAGAATCGATCATTTCCGTGGATTTGATGAGTATTTTTCTATTCCATACGGAGCAGAGACAGCAGTTGACGGACATTGGGAAAAAGGACCTGGTATTGAATTATTCTGGAGAGTAAGAGAAGCACTGGGAGAGAAACCGGTTATCGCAGAAGATCTTGGATATGTGACCGATACAGTACGTGACCTGGTAAGAGACAGTGGATTCCCGGGAATGAAAGTTCTGGAATTCGCATTTGACTCCAGAGATTCCGGATGTGCAAATGACTATCTTCCGCACAACTATCCGGAAAACAGTGTGGCATACACAGGTACACACGATAACGAGACATTGGTTGGCTGGTGGGGAAGCATCAGCAAAGAAGAGCAGAAACTTACCAGAGAATATCTGTGCGATGCGTATACACCGGAAAAGGAGCTTTATAAGTCACTGATCAGTCTGGTCATGAGAAGCGCAGCAAAATTATGTGTGATCCCGATGCAGGATTATCTGGGACTGGATAACAGATACCGTATGAATACCCCATCGACAGTCGGAACAAACTGGAAATGGAGAATTAGAAAGAATCAGTTGTCTGTAAAACTTCAGAAGGAAATTCATGGAATTGCACTTCGTTATGGAAGAATGAACTGGATAGAAGACGAAGAGGAAGCAGTTACAGTAACAGGAAAATAAAATAAAGAGATGAAAAAGTGTGTTACAATAATTACAATACAGTAACACACTTTTTTTATACCAAAGTATGCAAGAGAAGTTACCAGAATATGGGAAAGACGCTGTAACAGTGGTATATCAGACAAGTGTGAATAAAGAATAAAGGTGGAACTGCATGGAATATAATATGAATCTGCTTGCAAAACTTCTACATACATCTATTTCAAGACTCGATCCAGAGAGAAATATAATAAAAATATATGGTAATCTGACAGATTTTCATATCGATTACGTAGTGAAAAAATACAGAGAAGAAAAAAAGGATACAAAAAACGTACCATATCTTATTAATCTGTGTCCGGGCGTAACAACGGCAGTAATTGAGGATGCAGAAAGTGGACTATATCTGATCGGTCCGGTATCCTTCGCAGAATATGAGCAGGCAGATCTGCAAAAATTCATGACACAGGAGTGTGGGATTCAGAAAGATTCGTTTGTGCTTCCAAAGATTCCATATTGTAGCCGGGACCGGTTCGGTACGACGGTACTGCTTGCATATCATATGCTGACAGGAGCAGAATTATCACTGGAAGATCTCTGGAGAGAGAATGGGGAAAAAGTAAACGAAGATCATATCCATGAACGTAAAGTCGGCTCTGTATTATTTGATCGTATGGAGTTTGAAAACCCACATAATCCATATGATCAGGAAGTAAGAGAACTGAATAGTATAAGAAATGGAGACATGGAAAGTTTCCAGAAAAGCTTAAGGGAAACATATGCGGGATCAGAAGGACGACTTTCAGAAAACCAGATCCGTCAGGAAAAGAACATTGCCATCTGTGTGATCACGTTGGCGTCCCGTGCAGCAATTGAAGGAGGCGTCCTCCCGGAAATGGCGTTTTCCATGGTAGATGCATATATTATGCAGGTGGAAAAGATGTCAAATATTGTCGAAATACGCTCGTTCATGAGAAAAGCGGAACAGACATTTCTGGAAAGAGTACAGGAAAATAAAAAGCCGAAAGTAAAAAATATGCTGGTAGAAGATACAAAAAAATACATTTTTCAACATTTACACAGCAAAATTGAGATCGGAAATATTGGAAATGAAATAGGAGCCAATACAACTTATCTGTCAGAATTATTTCACAAGACGGAAGGAATCACGATTCAGAAATACATTCAAAGAGAAAAAATCAAGCTTGCAAAAAACATGTTACAGTATTCGGAATACAAGACAGAAGATATAGCAAACTATCTTGGATTTTGCTCTCAGAGCTACTTTGGAAAGGTTTTCCGGGAGTACGAAAATCTGACACCGAATCAATTTCGTAAAAAATATGGAAGAAATACCAGAAATAAATGATAAATGAACGAAATAATTGATAGATTATTCTCTGACTGATTGATAAGATAATGCTATCAAAAAAGAAAGGGAGAAAATAAGATGTCACAAAATGTAACAGATAGTAATGGAAAAATAAGTGTAAAAGAACGTATTGCTTATGGATTTGGAGATTTCTCAAGCAATATTATGTATTCAGCAATGTCCGCATTTCTGATGTTCTATTATACAGATATTGTCGGCGTAGGAGCGGCAGCGGTCGGAGTGATCATGCTATGTTCCAGACTATTTGACGGAGTCAGTGATCTGATCATGGGGATTATCATCGACAGAACCAATTCAAAATACGGAAAAGCGAGAGTATGGATTTTAAGGCTGGTGATTCCGTATGCGATCGGTACGGTTCTTTTATTCGCAGTGCCGACAGGTTGGACACAGACGGCAAAGCTGATCTACATATTCTTCAGTTATAACCTTGCATTTACTGTATTATTTACAGGAATCAATCTTCCGTATGCAACACTGACAGCACTGATGACACAGAATCAGTATGAAAGATCAGTACTTAGCATCTTCCGTATGATCCTTGCGACAACAGGAACATTATTTATTAAGACTTGTACATTACCAGTTGTAAAATTCTTTGGAAATGATGCACATGCATGGACATATACATTTATCGTGTTTGGTATTTTAGAGATCATCACATTTATGATTACATTCTTTGGAACAAAAGAACGTGTTGGAAATGATCCAGAAGCGAAGAAAGAGAATGTTTCAGTTAAAGATGGATTTAAAGCACTTCTAAAGAATAAATACTGGTTTATGGCAACATTGAACCTGATTCTGATTTTCGTTGCACAGGGTGTGAATGGATCGGCAGAAGTATATTATACAAAGAATGTACTTGGTAACAGTAACCTGATCGGAACATTTTCGGTAGCACTTCAGGTAACACAGATTATTTGTATGTTCTTCATTGCAATCTTTGTTAAGAAATATGGAAAGAGAAATGTTCTGATGGCAGGAGCCGCAATTATGATCATCGGATATGGAATTATGGCTGTTGCGGGAACTAGCGTACCGGTACTGATTATTGGATGTGCGGCAAGAGGAATCGGTAACTCGGGAATCTCGGCTTGTATGTTTGCAATGGTTACAGATACGATCGAATATGGTGAGTGGAAGACTGGCGTACGTACAGAAGGACTGATCAACAGTGCAGCAAGTTTCGGACAGAAGTTAGGAAACGGACTCAGTACAGTACTTCTTGGAGTAATTCTGAATATCGGAGGATATGTAGGTTCTGCGAAAGTACAGACAAGTGGTGCACTTACGGCAATCAAAGCAGGATATATCTATGTGCCGATTATATTGACACTGATCCAGATCGGAGTACTGTATTTTTATCATCTGGATAAAGAATATGAAGGTATTCTGTCAGACTTAAACGAACGTAAGGCAGCAAAATAAGAGTCAGATAAAAAGATTGAAGGGGAATAAATAATGGAAAAGCTAATTTATGGAACTGCATATTATGATGAATATATGCCGTATGACAGACTTGCAGAAGATGTAAGAATGATGAAAAAAGCAGGCATCAATACAGTCAGGATTGCAGAATCGACATGGAGTACCTGTGAGCCGCAGGAAGGGGTTTTTGATTTTTCGCATGTGGAACGTGTGCTGGATGCGATGGAAAAAGAAGGAATCCAGGTGATCATTGGTACTCCGACGTATGCGGTTCCAACCTGGATGGTAAAAACATATCCGGATGTCATTGCAGCAACAAAACAAGGACAAGGCATCTATGGTGCAAGGCAGATTATGGATATTACACATCCGGTTTACCGCTTTTATGCAGAACGTGTGATCCGTAAGCTGATGGAAGTATCTGCACATAGAAAATGCGTCATAGGTTTTCAGGTGGATAATGAGACAAAATATTATGGAACAGCAGGAAAGAATGTACAGCTTGGTTTTATAAAATATTTAAGAAAAAAATTCCACGATGATCTGGATGCGATGAATCATGAATTCGGATTGGATTATTGGAGTAACAGGATTAATGCATGGGAAGATTTTCCGGATGTAAGAGGTACGATTAACGGAAGTCTGGGGGCAGAGTTTGAAAAGTATCAGAGAAGCTTGGTGGATGAATTCCTTGGATGGCAGGCGGATATTGTGTCGGAATATAAAAGACCGGATCAGTTTATTACACACAACTTTGATTTTGAGTGGCGAGGATATTCATATGGTGTACAGCCTGATGTCAGTCACTTCAAGGCAGCAAAGAAGCTTACAATGGCAGGCGTTGATATCTATCATCCGACGCAGGATGATTTGACCGGTATCGAGATTGCATTTGGCGGCGATATGACAAGATGCCTGAAAAATGATAATTATCTGGTTCTTGAAACAGAGGCTCAGGGCTATCCGGGATGGACACCATATAAAGGCCAGTTAAGACTTCAGGCATACAGCCATCTGGCATCCGGGGCAAATGGTGTAATGTACTGGCACTGGCATTCAATCCACAATTCCTTTGAAACTTATTGGAAAGGAATTTTAAGCCATGATTTCAAGGAAAATGCGGTGTATAAAGAAGCTCAGATAATAGGAAATGAATGGGCAGAATACAGTGATAAGCTTTGCGGACTTAAAAAAGAAAATAAAGTTGCAATCATGGTAAGTAATGAAGCATTAACAGCACTTAACTGGTTTGGAATTGAGGCGACAGCAGCAGGAAATGAAGGTATCCGTTATAACGATGTAGTAAGATGGATCTATGATGCACTATATAAAATAAATGTGGAATGCGACTTCATCTGGCCGGAAAGCCAGAACATCGAAAATTATGATGTAATCATTTTACCTGCACTTTATGCAGTAGAAGAAAAAGTTCTGAATCGTCTGAAAGAATATGTAAAACAGGGCGGTACACTGGTTTCAACCTTTAAGACAGGATTTGCCAATGAAAATGTAAAAGTCTATGCAGATGATCAGCCTCATAACATGACAGATGTATTTGGGATGCATTATCAGCAGTTTACATTCCCGAAAAAAGTTACATTATCAGGAATGGGAGAGGTTCATCCGGAAGCAGAAGTATTCATGGAATTACTGATTCCGGATACGGCAAATGTACTTTCTTCTTATGAACATTATAATTGGAAAGAATACGCGGCAATTACAGAAAATCAGTATGGAGACGGATATGCATATCATATCGGATGTATGTTTGAAGAAGCGGAATTACAGAGACTCTTCAGATATATACTGGAAAAAGCAGGTGTATCCTGTGAAGAAAAAGCAACGTTCCCGTTGATTATAAGAAAAGGGAAGAATGCACAGGGAAAAGAGGTTACATTTTATCTGAATTATTCGAAACAAGAGCAAAGCATCGTACTGGAGCTGGAAGAAGAAGTTGTGATTGCGAAAGGCAGCCAGGAGAACTGTGTGGCAGATAGAAGCTATGTACTGGAACCATGGGGCGTATGTGTGACAGAGAGATAAGATAAATGAAATATAAAAAATGATCTGAAATCAGATAACAGATATAAAAAGGGCAGATATCGTTGCGTGATATCTGCCCTTTAGAGTTGTCATAATGGATTAAGAAGCTGCCAGAGGCAGGAACTTCATAATGACTAGATAGGAAGCTCAAGATAAATATCTTTTCCTTCTTTAATAGAGATTACTACCTTACCATGTTTGATAGTAGTAACAGCACCCTGAACGCTTGCAGCAGGTGCAGCTTCTGCTGGAGCTTCTTCTTCTGCAGGAGCTTCGTCAGCAGCTAATTCATCATCAGATTTGAATCCCTCTACGTTGTCTGCTGTCAGTGGACAGAGAGAATCACTTGTCTTTGTTAATTTTGCCCCAAGAACCTGTCCGATTTTCAGACATCCGTCCAGATTTAAAAGTCCTGAATCTACTAATTCATCGAAGATTGCAGGATCCTCTAAGTTTGCAGGTTCAATTGTGATTCCACCCTCTGCTCTACAACATAATACGGCAGGGTCATTTGCATGAGCTTTCGCTGTTTCAGCTGTAATTGACATACCGAATACCTCCTAATCATATTCATATTTATTTTCTATGAATAGTATAGGCTTTTATTCATAAATTTTCCAATTGCTTTTTTCTATAATAAAGAATACATATAGAAAATGATAATAGAAAAGAAAGATGATTTATAGATATATTCTATAAACACATGAGAATAACCGATTGGTAATTTCAATAAAACAGGCATATAATGTAATCAAACGATAATATTGTTCGTGGCAAGGATCAGCCACATTCCCTTCTAAGAGCCCTTTTCCTGAAGGTGTCGGACCCAAGACGACATTTCCAGGAAAAGGGCTTTGACGTTATATAGAAGTGTAAGTTATAATAAATTCGATAGTATGTTCGAAATACATTAAAGATGCACAGTAAAAGTATGTCATGCGTTATATGATGGAGTCTTTAGAGTGTGTCTGGAAATAATGAAGGACTGTGAGAGCAGAGTAGCTGTGGAACAATCCGTGACATCATATAATTAGGAAGAGTGAAAATGAAAGAAAGAAAAAATCAGATAAATAATAATACGAACACACAAAAAACGGATAAGCTGGCCAATATCGTAACCCCGCTGACAGACTGGTACAGAAAGAATAAGCGTGACCTTCCGTGGCGCCACAACCCGGATGCGTACCGCGTATGGGTATCAGAGATCATGCTGCAGCAGACAAGAGTAGAAGCAGTAAAAGGCTATTATGACAGGTTCTTAAAAGCACTTCCGACGGTAAAAGATTTGGCGGAAGCACAGGAAGATAAGCTGTTAAAGCTATGGGAAGGACTGGGATACTATAACCGTGTAAGAAACATGCAAAAAGCAGCGCAGCAGATCGTGGTAGATTATCATGGTGCATTTCCAGATACTTATGAGGAAATACTGAAACTAAAAGGGATCGGGAATTATACAGCAGGAGCCATCAGCGCATTTGCCTATGGAATCCCAAAACCAGCAGTGGACGGGAATGTACTCAGGGTAATATCAAGAATCATCGGAAGTTACGAAGATATTATGAAGCAAAGCGTCAGAAAAAAGATAGAAACAGCACTAGAAGGAATCATTCCGGAAAATGCGGCGAGTGATTTTAACCAGGGACTGATCGAACTTGGCGCAATTGTATGTGTGCCAAATGGAGAGCCAAAATGCGAAGAATGTCCGGTGAAAGAAATGTGTGTGGCACACAAAGAAGATCTGACCGCTGAGATACCAGTGAAAAAGAAAGCGAAAGCCCGGAAAATTGAAGATAGAACAGTTCTTATTTTCAAAGATGATGATAAGATCGCCATCCGTAAACGACCGGCAAAAGGATTGCTTGCAGGACTATATGAATTCCCGAATCTGGATGGACACTTATCCATGGATGAAGTAACGGAATATAGTAAGAACATCGGTCTCATGCCAGTAAGAGTACAGAAGCTTCCGGAAGCAAAGCATATTTTCAGTCACATAGAATGGCATATGACAGGATATGAAGTGATCGTGGATGAACTGGAAAAGACGAATGAGAAAGGATTTTTATTCATCCACCCGGAACAGATAAAGAAGGAATATTCGATCCCGTCGGCATTTGAAAAATATACGGTTTATGCAGGGATTGAGCGGAGATAAATTTTTGAATGTAATTCCTGGTTTTATGCTATAATTAATATAGATTATTGGAGAAAATTGAAAATTCTGATTTTTGAGACATGATAATGGACTATTAAAATTTGATATATCAAAGAGAAGACAAAAAGGAGGGAGAAAGTGAAGGACAGACTTAATATTCCTGTAGGAATTTCCGATTTTAAGAAAATTCGGGAAAATGGATATTATTATGTAGATAAGAGTGGATTGCTGAAAGAACTATTAAAAAGAGAATCTGCAGAAGTTACACTGATTACCCGTCCAAGACATTTTGGAAAAACAATGGGAATGAGCATGCTGGCTCATTTTTTGGATATACGTTTTGATAATAAAAAGTTATTTGATGGTCTTGAAATTGCAAAGGATGAGACATTATGCAACGTATGGATGAACCAGTGTCCGGTTGTATTTCTGACATTGAAAGATATTGACGGGCTTACATTTGAAGATGCTTATGAAAGGCTTGCAGTTCAGATATCTAATCTGTATAAAGAACACGCATACTTGCTGGAAAATGAAAAAATGGATCTGGATGACAGGCAACTTTTTAAAGATTTGAAAAGTGGGAATTCCGGAAAAATCCAGGTTGGACAATCGCTCTATACATTGATCAGACTGATGAGAGATTATTACGGCAAACAAGTTATTTTGCTGTTGGATGAATATGATGTACCAATGGCAAAAGCGAGCAGCAATGGTTATTATGAA
Source organism: Dorea sp. (assembly GCF_977044405.1). Lineage (NCBI taxonomy): Bacteria > Bacillati > Bacillota > Clostridia > Lachnospirales > Lachnospiraceae > Dorea > Dorea sp. Next base: position 18,882 of record NZ_CDRRQK010000021.1, on the reverse strand, counting down.
CAGATGCTGGACATCATGAAAGAGATTATGAGCACAGCATTAAAAGATAATGCAGCACTTCAGTTTGCTGTAATTACAGGATGTCTTAAGATTGCGAAAGAAAGTATCTTTACAGGAACGAATAATTTTGTGTCAGATAATATTACAGATTCCAGATTTAATGAATATTTTGGTTTTACACAGACTGAAGTGGATACTATTCTTTATGATGCCGGCACGACAGAACATGCGGAAGAAGTGAAAACATGGTATGATGGATATCATTTTGGACAATTTGATGTATACTGTCCATGGGATGTCATGAATTATATGCGTGATCTTCAGCGTGATCCCAAAGCAGCACCGGCAGGATACTGGAAGAATACGAGTGATAATGCAGTAATCCGGTCTTTTATCGATTATGCAGGAAGCAATATTACTAAGAAACTGGAAACGTTGCTTGCCGGAGGATATATTGTACAACGGATTGATGAAAATCTCACGTATGATTATCTGCATTCATCGGAAGATAATCTTTGGAGTATTTTATATCTGACAGGATATCTTACGAAAGTGAGGGAGGATAATCTAACGGGATCTGTAAGAGATGGGATGGCGGCACTGGTGATTCCAAACGCAGAAATCCGGGAAATATTTGAAACGACAATTATAAAATGGTTTGATGACAGTGCAAAAACCTGGAGTAGAAAAGGACTTTTTGATGCAGTATGGTCCGGGAACAGTGAAAGATTGACCCATGAAATGAATACATTATTACGGAAAACAATCAGCTATCATGATTATAAAGAAGATTTTTATCATGCGTTTCTTGCCGGAATATTTACAGGAGCGGGTTATTCAGTGGAATCGAACCGTGAACATGGAGAGGGACGAAGTGATGTCGTCGTATATGATATCGCAAATGGAAGGGCTGCTGTTTTTGAGGCGAAAGTATCTAAGAATATAGAAAAAATGGAAGCGGATAGTGATACAGCAATAAGACAAATAGCAGACCGTATGTATACAAAAGAGCTGGAAGAAGAGTATGATCAGATATTCAGTTATGGGATTGCATTCTTCAAAAAACGTTGTCTGGTAAAGAAAAGCAAATAGATATTAGAATGCATGGCGATACAAAAAGAGGGGTATGAATGATTATAAATTCATACCTCTCTTTTTCTTGTTACATGCCAAAGCATACAGGAGAAGCTGCCAGTGGCAGGTCCTCTGTATACCATTTAAGTCGGCTGCTGGGAAAGCTTAGGAGCCTTCTTGTCAGCTGTTACATACACGAATGGATAAATGACACAAGCCATCGTAACGGCTGCAATCACGTCTGTTACCGAATGCTGTTTTAAGAACATGGTAGACAGAACGATAAGACCTGCCAGAACATAGGCACTGATCTGAATCCATCTGTGCTTTTTAAGATCATTACTGTGTGAAATTGCAATGCAGGCACCAAGCGAATTAAATACGTGAATACTAGGAAGTACGTTGGTTGGTGTATCTGCCTTATATATCATCTTTACCAGATCTGTAAATACATTGTCCCTTGGAAAAACGGTTGGTCTCAAGTTTAATGCATTTGGGAAAATGGTGCAAATAATCAGGAAAACTGTCATTCCAGAGAATAAAAAAGCACACAGCCTGTAAAATCCCCATTTATCCTTAATCAGGAAATAAGCCACTGTAACAGCGATAAATACAAACCATAATAAATATGGAACAATGAAATATTCTATAAAAGGAATATGATTGTCAATTGGAGAATGAATCATGTAATGCCGTACATTTGTACGCCGCTCCAGGTAAACAAACCATGGCATATAGATCAGGAAGTATAACAGTACCCAGGCGTGACGATATTTCTTCAAAAAACTATTTGCTTTATCAATGGCCTTCATATGAACTACCCCTTTTTCAAAGCCTTTGCTATTATCTTATCTTGTTTCAAAGCGCATTATAACATGAAAAAATTGAATCAACAACCAAGTTCATGGAATCTTAACATTTTTCGAGTTTGCATGTCGTGCAATATTAATATATTAATAATACGCTTTCTTCCTCTCAAAAATCTGCATATCATAATGCATCTTTCCTTTTTTTAGTGCATCCGGTGTACGAAGCGTCCACACAGCAATCGGAAGACGGAGGAATCTCTTAAGAAACCAGACTTCAAAGGACGGGAGATCTGCAAGTTTATAAGAGATGAAATCAGGTCTTCCAAGCACATTTCCAAGTAAATGCTTTACAACAAAGGTCAGGATCCATGGTTCCGGGAGATTATCTGCTGTCAAATTGGAAGATAACTGACCGCGCAGTACATGTGGAACATGGCGCCTGAACCACCAGATGCCGAGTGTGTTAAAAGACTGTACCATAAAAGGTCCCTGATATCTGGAGAGCACATCCCAGGTCTTCTGACAGATTTTGAGTGAAGTTTTTGGAATCTTAAGTTCGATCAGCAGAGGAACCCGGCCGTCGACGAGAGAGAGCACATCCGTTAACAGAGGAATGGTCTCATCTGTGTTGGAAAGCCGGCAGGTCTTAAGTTCTTTGAGTGACAGATTTTCAATCTGTTCCGGTCGTCCGCAGATGCGTTCCAGAGTATCATCGTGAAAAACGATCAGCTGTCCGTCTTTGGAAAGATGAACATCCAATTCGATTCCGTAACCACGGGAAATAGCTGCGCGGAAAGATGGAATCGAGTTTTCGGGGATTCCTTTTTCGATACAATGGTAACCTCTGTGAGCAAACATCGTATGAAGAAACGGATGAATCTGTCGCTTCCTGGAACGTCTTGGCCAGATCAGATAAAAATACGAAGCAACGAAAAATGTAATAATTCCGAAAATCAACAAAAGCATAGTAATGTCCTCCTATCACAGGATCGCCGTAAACATAGAATTATATGGGCAATCCAAAACAATCAGAATGTGTACATTATTTGCATGGTGTGATGATACGAAGTTTCTGATCTTCCAGGTGAACATGGATTCCTTTTTGTAAGAATACAGGTTCGCCGTCAGTATGTACAGGAAGTGCACGGTCACTGGTGACTGTAACTTCCGTGCAGGTATCGATATTGATTCCCCGGAAGCGTGTATGCCAGCCTTTAAAGGCAGTCGGCAGCAGGCAGAGAACCTTAAGCCTTGGAAGATCTGAGACAGTAATGATATCCAGCCTGTCATCACTGCAGTCGGCAGCAGGGCAGAAGCGGAAGCCTCCTCCTTCATAGCCGAGATTCATAACAGCTGTAAAGTAGACTTTGTGATAAGTCTTTGTAATACCGTCTTCGGTTGTAATGGTCATCGTTACAGGTTTTAATGTCAGAAGTTTATGAAGTGCAACGCCAAGATAAGTAAGTTTTCCAAGTTTCAGACGATTTAGGAATGCTTTCAAAGGAGTCACCATCACCTGATGGCAGACAGCAGCATCAAATCCAAGACCGGTACTTACAGCGAAGCGGCGGTGCTTATCTTCATAATCAAGCACACCGATGTTCATATAAGTATAATGCGACGGTGCGAGGATTTCGTCAAGAGTTTCCTGGATATCTGTCGGAAGACCGACACCTCTTGCAAAGTCGTTGCCGGAACCAAGCGGAAGATATCCAAGCGTAACCTTGTCAAGAAAGGCGATTCCATCGATAACCTCATTCAAAGTCCCGTCGCCGCCAAGCACAACGATGGTATGATGTTCCCCGTCAGAAGTAAGATCGTGCACCAGTCTGGTAGCATGGTGCTGGTATTTGGTAAATAGAACCTGATAGGTAATCTTTCTGTCTTTTAAGATCTGCTCAATCTGCTTCCAGAGCAGGATACCCCTGCCGGATCTGGCATTGGGATTGGCAATAAATGTGTACATATTATAATCATCCTTTGTATACAATAATTAAAATAATCCGTTCAGGTACGTTTCTAAAGAACGCTGCATATTTCCTTCAAAGTCAGCATTTCCACTTTTCAGACACCATTCGAATACATTTCCGATGACGATCATACGGATGTCGGTGGTAATATCTTCCAGATCCGCAGAAGGAGAGATGATGCCGGCGTCAATCACACGTTTCAGATAATTATGAACCGTGATGATTGGATAAGGACGTTCTGTACGGCTTAAAGGGTTCAGGGACTGATTCTTTGGTGTATAGTAATTGGCCATAAATTCAACTCCGAGCTCTTCACAGTAGTGGACATAATTAAGGTAGACAGAGATAATCGCTTTCTTTGTCTCACCGGCATCAGCAGGAAGACCGAGCAGATCCGGGTCCATGCTTGGCTGTTCTTCAATATAATAGGAAAGAAGATCATCCTTTGTTTTAAAATGATGATAAAAGCTCCCGTTAGAAACACCTGCTTCTTCGCAGATGTTTTTAATAGAAAGCTGTTCATATCCCTGCTTTTGCAAGATGCGTTTGGCTGCCTGGAAGATTTTTGCCTTCGTTTCTCTGGATTTGATTTGTTGTTTTGAGAGTCCCTGTGTTTCCTGATTCATAAGTAAAACCTCTTTTTAGTCTTTATATTTCCTAATAAGTTCAATTATGTTCAGTATAACATAGGAAATATGTATTTTCAAGAAAACAGAGTGAACTCTGTATTGTCCATTCCATTGCATAGAGTAGTGAATTCAGTTATAATTATCCGCGGTGACAAGGGGAAATTTTGCTGTTGTACACACAGTGCTGAAAACCCCTTTTGAATACAGCAGAAAGGTATAGGCAAATGTATGGATATTAATCAGGTGATTACCGGAGAACTTGGTGTCAAAAGATGGCAGGTAGATGCTGCGGTAAAATTAATTGATGAAGGCAACACGATTCCATTTATCGCAAGATATAGAAAAGAAGCAACGGGAACGCTGGACGATGCACAGCTTAGAACCCTGTATGAAAGATTGTTATATCTGCGCAATCTGGAAGAAAAGAAAGAACAGGTATTGGCAAGCATCGAAGAACAGGGGAAGCTTACAGAAGACCTTAAGAAGCAGATCCTGGCAGCAGAGACGCTGGTTGTAGTAGAGGATCTGTACCGTCCGTACCGACCGAAAAGGCGGACACGTGCAACCATCGCAAAAGAAAAAGGACTGGAACCACTGGCAGCACTTATTACATTACAGAAGGCTGATAAGCCGGTAGAGACTTATGCGCTCGAATATGTGAATCCGGAAAAAGAAGTTGCTACTGCAAAAGAAGCAGTTGACGGGGCAAAGGATATCATTGCAGAATCTGTATCAGATGAAGCAGATTACAGAAGCTGGATCAGAAAAGCAACCATGCAGAAGGGAAAAGTCATTTCCCAGGCAAAGGATGAAAAGGCAGAATCGGTCTATGAGATGTATTATGACTTTGAAGAGCCGGTCAGCAAGCTTGCAGGACACCGCGTGCTTGCACTCAACAGAGGGGAAAAAGAAAAATTCCTGAATGTTAAGATCGAAGCACCACAGGAAGACATCATCCGTTATCTGGAAAAGAAGATGATCCATGGGGACAATCCATATACAACTCCAATTCTACAGGAAGTAGCAGAAGACAGTTATAAGCGTCTGATCGCGCCGGCAATCGAAAGGGAAATCCGCAGTGAATTGACAGAAAAAGCAGAAGATGGGGCAATCAGTGTATTTAAAAAGAACCTGCACCAGCTTCTGATGCAGCCTCCGATCGTCGGACGGACGGTTCTTGGATGGGATCCGGCCTTCCGTACAGGTTGTAAGCTTGCAGTAGTAGATCCGACCGGAAAAGTCATTGGAACGACGGTTATCTATCCGACGGCACCGACAACACCGAAGAAGATCGAAGCGTCCAAAGATTTATTAAAGAAGATTATTCCAAAATACAATATCACACTGATCTCAGTGGGAAATGGAACCGCATCCAGAGAATCAGAGCAGTTCATTGTAGAACTCTTAAAAGAAATTCCACAAAAAGTGCAGTATGTAATTGTAAATGAAGCAGGGGCTTCGGTATATTCAGCAAGTAAGCTTGCGTCGGAAGAATTTCCGAAATTTGACGTAGGACAGAGAAGTGCGACGTCCATCGCAAGAAGACTGCAGGATCCGCTTGCCGAACTTGTAAAGATTGATCCAAAATCAATCGGAGTCGGTCAGTATCAGCACGATATGAATCAGAAAAAGCTAAGCGAGGCATTATCAGGAGTTGTAGAAGACTGTGTGAATAAAGTAGGAGTTGATCTCAACACGGCTTCAGCACCGCTTCTTTCATATATTTCCGGAATCTCTGGTGCAATTGCTAAGAATATTGTGGCATACAGAGAGGAAAACGGAAGATTCACAGATCGTAAACAGCTGTTAAAGGTTGCAAAACTTGGACCAAAAGCATTCGAACAGTGTGCCGGGTTTATGAGAATCCAGGGCGGAGACAATCCGTTAGACGGAACAAGCGTGCATCCGGAATCTTACGAAGCAGCAGAAAAACTTCTGAAAAAACAGGGATTTTCACTGGATGATATCACAGGTGGAAAACTGACAGGTCTTTCGCTTACAATCGGTGATTATGCGAAGGTTGCAAAAGAACTGGAGATTGGTGAGATTACCTTAAGAGATATCGTAAAAGAGCTTGAAAAACCAGGCCGTGATCCACGTGACGAGATGCCAAAACCAATCTTAAGAACAGATGTCCTGGATATGAAAGACTTAAAAGAGGGCATGATCTTAAAAGGAACAGTAAGAAATGTAATTGACTTTGGTGTATTTGTCGATATCGGAGTACATCAGGATGGACTGGTTCACATTTCCGAAATTACAGATAAGAAATTTATTAAGCATCCACTGGAAGTAGTAAGTGTAGGAGACATTGTGGATGTAAAGGTCATGAGCGTAGATCTCAAAAAGAAGAGAATCCAGCTTACGATGAAGGGGATTAATTAAAAGTAATATCAGATGTAAAGCGTGTCTGAATCACCATGCGTTCGGAAGGAGCTGACGGTGGCAGGTCCTGCAGATATAAAGAATTTTATACAGGCGGAGAATAAAAAAATAAATATGAAGGTGTGGCGTAATGGGGAATGCCACATTTGTACAAAGTATACAGAGAGGATTGGAAACAATGAAGAATAATTGGGGAAAAACTTTGATGACACTGCTCGGTGTACTGGGCGGAAATCTTACGCTGGCTTTTGCAGTAGCAGCTTTTATCATACCTAATGGAATTATTATGGGCGGGGCAACAGGTATCGGTCTTACAATCAGCCATTATTTACCGGTTAATCTGTCTGTGATCATATTTGCAGTCAATGCGATGCTGTTCATTTTAGGAGCGGTATTTCTTGGAAAAAAATTCGCACTGACAACGATTATAAGTACATTTACCTATCCGGTATTTTTATCGGTTGTACAGTCGATTCCGGGGATTGATCACGTGACAGATAATGCAATGCTGGCAGCTTTGTATGGAGGTGTGATACTTGGAATCGGAATTGGTCTTGTGGTAAGAGTTGGAGCTTCCACAGGAGGAACAGATATCCTTGCACTTGTGTTACACAAATGGTTCCATATCCCGGTTGCTGTATTTTTATATATTGTAGATTTTTCTGTTCTGGGAATCCAGATGCTGTTTTCTGATTCGGAACAGATTCTGTATGGTATTTTGAACCTGGTTTTAAGTACCATCGTTTTAAACCGTATGATGCTCCTTGGAAAATCACAGATCCAGCTCTTTGTAATATCGGATAAATATAGAGAAATCCGTGAAAAAGTGTTAAAAGAAATCGATGCAGGAGTAACGATGGTAGATATCGAGACCGGATACGGAGAAAAGAAGCAGCAGGGGGTATTATGTGTCATCCACAGCAGAAAACTATATTCTGTAAAGGAAGCAATCCAGGAGATTGATCCGAAAGCATTTATTACGATCACACAGATCAACGAAGTAAGAGGACGTGGATTTACCATGGAAAAGCTTCGTTATGATGAGGTGAACGAGAACAAAATTACGAAAAACTAGACTTTACTCGTATTGTGAGTTAGAATGTTAACAAAGAATGAAGGAAGGAAGAGGTATCATTTATGGAGACGTATACTGGCAAATCAATATTTAAAGGAATTGCAATTGGAAAAATATTGTTCTACCAGAAGGGAGAACAACCTGTAAAACGTATGAAAATAGAAGATACTGCTGAGCAGATCAAACGTTATGAGGATGCCCGCGCAAAAGCAGCAGAGCAGTTACAGGGACTGTATGAAAAAGCGTTAAAAGAAGTTGGAGAAGCGAACGCAGCTGTATTTGAAGTACATCAGATGATGCTGGAAGACGATGATTATATCGATTCTGTTGTTAATATCATCGAGACACAGCAGGTAAATGCAGAATTCGCTGTGGCAACTACCGGAGACAACTTCGCGAAAATGTTTGCTGAAATGGAAGACGATTACTTCAAGGCAAGAGCGGCAGACGTAAAAGACATTTCCGAGCGTATGGTAAATATCTTAAGCGGTAATGAAAGCGGCGGAGCAATCGGAGACGAACCTGTAATCGTAGTAGCAGAAGACCTTGCACCAAGTGAAACAGTTCAGATGGACAAAGAAAAACTTCTGGCATTTGTAACAAGACTTGGATCTGCAAACTCTCATACAGCAATTCTTGCCAGAACAATGAATATCCCGGCATTGATCGAAGTAGACATCAAAGAAGAGTGGAATGGTAAGATGGCAGTTGTAGATGGCTATACAGGCACATTCTACATTGATCCGGATGAAGAGACTCTTAAGAAAATGCAGGAGAAAAAGGAAGAAGACATCAAAGCAAGAGAACTTCTTCAGAAATTAAAAGGAAAAGAAGACGTTACTGTAGATGGAAAACATATCAAATTATATGCCAATATCGGTGGAGTAAAAGACGTTGCAAGTGTACTTGCCAATGATGCAGCCGGAATCGGTCTGTTCAGAAGTGAATTCTTATATCTGGAAGCAGATAATTATCCGGATGAAGAAGCGCAGTTCCAGGCATACAAGACAGTTGCAGAGAACATGGCAGGTAAAAAAGTAATCGTACGTACACTTGATATCGGAGCAGATAAGCAGGTAGATTACTTCAACCTGGATCACGAAGAGAACCCGGCTATGGGATACCGTGCAATCCGTATCTGCTTAGACAGAAGAGATATCTTCCGTACACAGCTTCGTGCACTGTTACGTGCCAGCGCTTATGGTAATATCGGAATTATGTATCCAATGATCATCTCTGTAGATGAAGTAAAAGAAATCAAGAAGATCGTAGAGTCTATCAAGGCAGAACTGACAGAAAAAGGAATCGAGTATGGTAATGTAGAACAGGGTATCATGATCGAGACACCTGCAGCAGTTATGATCAGTGACCTTCTGGCAGAAGAAGTAGACTTCTTCAGTATCGGAACAAACGATCTGACCCAGTATACACTGGCAATCGACAGACAGAACAGTAAACTTGACAACATCTACGATGCACATCATCCGGCAGTACTCCGCATGATCCAGAAGACGATCGAAAATGGACACAAGGCAGGATGCTGGGTTGGTATCTGTGGAGAACTCGGAGCAGACATGACTCTGACAGAGACATTCCTTAAGATGGGAATCGACGAATTATCCGTATCACCAACATTCGTACTCCCAATCAGAAAACTGATCCGCGAGATGAGCACAAAATAAGAATGATTCAAGTTATGAATCAAATTATTATTCGCTTGAATTTTATTGCGTAAGAAAGTGATTCAGGCGAGAAGGGTGTTCCTTTTGAACAGCAATCCAAATATAAATGTGATTGGAGTTAATTAGCTGTTGCGAGGGAGAGTAATCTGTATTATAATATCTGAGAAAAGAAGATTCTTCGGGGCAGGGTGCAATTCCCAACCGGCGGTAAAGTCCGCGAACTGATTTAAAAAAATGACTGTTCAGTAATAACAGGACAGGTATCAGAAAAATCAGCCGATCTGGTGAAATTCCGGAACCGACAGTAAAGTCTGGATGAGAGAAGGATGATGCGATAATTGCAGAATTAATATTTGAAAAATCATAGCCCCGGTACTTCAAGTGCCGGGGTTTTTGCTGTAAGTGACAGGAGAGATGATATACCAACGTGTACATCCACTTTCTAAGATGCAGGATTATTTCAAATAAATTACAAGTGACAATTTGCTAATCGCATGGTTCGAATTAAGAAGTTTCTTCCTTTAGAAATTTATAAGTTTAAAGGAGAAGAAAGATGAGTACAGAAGTAATGGCAAAACAAAATGAAAGAAACAGAAACAAGATCAGAACGATGGCACAGATCGGTATGCTCTCAGCAATTGCAACCGTATTGATGCTGTTCGAGATCCCGCTTCCATTTGCACCATCGTTTTACGAGATTGACTTTAGTGAAGTACCGATCCTGATCGGAAGCTTTGCAATGGGGCCGCTCGCAGGAGCTGCAATAGAATTTATCAAGATTTTATTAAACTTTGCAATCAACGGAACCTTAACAGCAGGAGTCGGTGAAATCGCAAACTTCCTGATTGGATGTTCCCTGGTTGTGCCGGCAGCAATGATATACCGCAAAAAACACACCAGAAACGGCGCCTTGCTTGGCATGGTGACAGGAACCGTCTTCATGACCGTAGTCGGATGCTTCATGAACGCCTACATCCTGCTCCCTGCATACGCCAAAGCCTTCGGAATGCCACTTGATGCGCTGGTAGGAATGGGAACAGCAGTCAACAAACATATCACAGACATCAAGACATTTGTGATTCTGGCAGTAGGACCGTTTAATCTGCTGAAAGGAACATTGGTGTCATTGATAGTGTTCCTGGTTTATAAAAAAATAAGTCCGATCTTAAAAATGAATGCGTAGGATTGCTGTTTAATACACTAGTTCATGGTGGCCTCCCGGTCCATGAGAAAGCGCTGGTATCCTATTTGCTGCTAGATGTCACGATGCAGAAGTTCTAAGGAAGTCCGACTTTCCTAAGGACGAAAGGGACTCCGCTCCAAACTCGCCGTTCGGCTCAAACAGTGTCGCTCCGTCCCTTTAACGGAAAGTCAAACTGCCTAAGAACTTCTACACATCGCGCCAAAAAACGCTGCAAACAGGATACCAGCGCTTTCTCATGTCGTGATTGGCAGGCGATAGTGTATGAAATAGTTGGAGGGCGTAACCGTGAATGCTTACCCCGGGAGTATCATAAAAAGAACTACCGGGGTAAGCATTCTCAGTTACGCCCTCCATTTAATACATTAAGTATCGCATACGCAAGGACCGGGAATCCACCCCAAATTAATGTATTAAACAGCAATTTATTCTGCCGGACAAATCTCCACCCAATACCCATCCGGATCATTGATAAAGTAAATACCCATCTCAGGATTTTCAAAACAGACACAATCCATTTCCTTATGGAATGCAAACGCCGCATCCATATCATCTGTCTGCATAGCCAGATGAATCTCGTTATCTCCAAGATCATAAGGTCTGTCCATATCACGAAGCCATGTAAGCTCTAATTTGTGCGGGGTAGTATCATCGCCTAAGAAGACAAGCTTAAAACTTCCGTCATCTGCAACCGTTTCTTTTGTAACTTTCAGTCCAAGAGCTTTTTTGTAGAACTCAATAGACTTATCAAGGTCAGCAACATTGATATTATTGTGATAAAAAGTGAATTTCATAAGTATTCCTCCTGATAAAATAATGAATTGTAATTGTCAGACAATATGTACAGACAGCCGGTATCTTTAGTGTTATTATTCATGATACCTAAGTATGCAATAGAAGCTGCCGATGGCAGATCCTATGTATTACCTTATGTTTCTGAGTATAACATGAGTAGCAGAAGAAAAAAAGATGTGTTATACTTAAAGATACTGAATAATAATAACAATGTAACATAAAAAGTGTGAAATATAGAAAGGGAGCGCTTATGATAATAGAGACAAACAGCGAAAAAGAGACATGGGATCTTGGCTTTAGGCTGGGTGAAAAGGCCTGCGCTGGACAGGTGTATACACTGGTGGGAGATCTTGGAGTAGGAAAGACTATATTTACCAAAGGACTTGCCAAAGGACTGGGAATAGAAGAACCGGTCAGCAGCCCGACATTTACTATTGTGCAGATCTACGAAGAAGGAAGACTTCCTTTTTATCATTTTGATGTGTACAGAATCGGTGATGTGGAAGAGATGGATGAGATCGGTTACGAAGATTATATCTATGGAGAAGGCGTAAGTCTGATTGAGTGGGCGAATCTGATTGAGGAAATATTGCCGGAACATTATACAGAGATTAAAATAGAAAAGGATCTGGAAAAAGGATTCGATTACCGGAGGATTACGATATGCGAATATTAGCATTAGACAGCTCAGGCCTGGTTGCCAGCGTAGCTGTAGTAGAAGACGGGGCAATGGACGACCAGGTCGTTGCCGAATATACAGTTAATTATAAAAAGACACACTCCCAGACATTGCTTCCAATGCTGGATGAGATTGTAAAGATGACAGAGATGGATCTTAACACCGTTGATGCAATCGCGGTTGCAGGCGGACCGGGATCGTTTACCGGGCTTCGTATAGGATCAGCAACAGCGAAGGGGCTTGGACTGGCACTTAAGAAACCACTGATTCATATTCCTACATTAGAAGGCCTTGCATATAATCTGTGTGGAATAACAGATATCGTATGCCCGATCATGGACGCAAGACGCGGACAGGTATATGCGGGTATCTATGAATTTAAGAATCAGGAGATTCAGGTACTGGAAGATCAGATGGCAGTTCCGATCGAAGAATTGGGAGAAAAACTGAAGAAATATCTGAAAGAAGGAAGAAGAGTAACATTCCTCGGGGATGGAGTGCCTGTGCATAAGGCAAAATTAACAGAAGAGATCCTTCCGGGAGAAAATATTACATTTGCTCCGGCGAATATGAACCGTCAGAGAGCCGCATCCGTAGGAACACTGGGAATGCAGTATTATAAAGCAGGAAAAACAGAAAGTGCAATAGAGCATCAGCCGGATTATCTCCGCGTGTCTCAGGCAGAAAGAGAACGGAAGGAGAGACTTGGACATGTATAGATTTCAATGTGATTATACAGAAGGTGCGCATCCGGCAATTATGCAGCGCATGGTAGAGACTAATTTTGAACAGACAAATGGATATGGACTGGATCCATATTGTGACAGCGCGAGAAAAAAGATAAAAGATTTATGTGAATGCCAGGAGGCAGATGTGCATTTTCTCGTGGGAGGAACACAGACGAATACAACAGTGATCAGTGCAGCACTTCGTCCATACCAGGGAGCAGTTGCGGCTGTCAGTGGACATATCAATGTACATGAGACAGGAGCGATCGAGGCGACCGGCCATAAAGTTATGCCACTTCCAAGTGAGGATGGAAAGATCAGCGCCGCACAGGTAGATGAACTGTGCCATGCACACTGGACGGATGGAAGCCAGGAACATATGGTACAGCCAGGTATGGTATATATTTCTCATCCGACAGAAAATGGAACATTGTATACAAAAAAAGAACTGATGGATCTTTATGAAGTGTGTAAGAAATACGACATCTACCTCTTCCTTGACGGGGCAAGACTCGGATACGGACTGATGGCAGAAACAAATGATATTACACTTGCAGATCTTGCAAAGTATACAGATGTATTTTACATCGGCGGAACCAAGGTGGGAGCATTGTTTGGTGAGGCAGTCGTGATCACAAATGATGCACTGAAAAAAGATTTTCGTTATATGATCAAACAGAACGGCGGCATGCTCGCAAAAGGACGTCTTCTGGGAATCCAGTTCGATACACTGTTCACGGATGATCTGTATTTTAAGATTTCTGCACGGGCAGATGAGTTTGCCATGAAGCTTAGAAAAGCATTTACAGATAAGGGCTACGGTCTTTTGTACGATTCCTATACGAACCAGCAGTTCCCGGTGATCCCGGATGCAGATCTTGAAAAGTTAAAAGAAAAGTATGTATTCGAGTTCTGGAGCAAGGTGTCAGAGTCAGAAAGTGCCGTAAGATTCTGTACAAGCTGGGCGACAAAGCCGGAAGCTGTAGAGGCACTTATCAGGGACATAGAAGCATGTTAGACATACGAAGAGCGCAACAGGAAGACCTTCCGGGGCTGGCGGTTCTGGAAAAAGAAATATTTTCAGATGCGTGGAGTGAAAAAAGCCTGTTGGAGACATGGAATCAGAAAAATGCAGAGATTTTTATCGCAAATAATGCGCAAAAAGAAGAAGTAAAAGACAGATGCCGGATTGCAGGTTATGTGATCTTTTATTATGTGCTGGATGAAGGAGAAATCGCGAGAATAGCGGTATCCCCTGACATGCGTCGCTGCGGTGCTGCCACACAGATTTTCCAGTTCCTTAAGGAATTTTGTAAGAAAAAAGAAATAAAAAAAATCATGCTGGAAGTCCGGGAAAGTAATGAACCTGCAAGAGCATTTTATAAAAAATGCGGATTTACAGAAGATGGAATCAGAAAGAATTATTATGAAAATCCAAAAGAAAATGCAGTATTAATGTCAATAATACTGGACTAGAGCGTGTCTGCGAAATCATTTCTTAAAGATACACTCTAAACAATGGAAATTCTTACAACACTTTCCACTAGGCAGTACAGAAGTGGAAAGCTATAATATAGGCGTATCCGAAGAAAAAGTGTGACTACAGGAGGAATGGTATGCGCCAGTTTGTAGAACAGACAAGAGAAACAAAAGAATTAACACAGATCATATGTAATAAATGCGGTAAGAGGATTCCTGTTATACAGGGGGTTCCCCGTGAGGATGTCTTAAGTATAGATAAAAGATGGGGATATTTTTCTGAAAAAGATAACAGGATAGATCATTTTGACTTATGTGAAGAATGTTACGATGAACTGACAGCCGGATTTAAGATCCGGCCGGATAATATAGAAAGATGCCAGGATTGCAGGAGCGTGTAGCGCGGAACAATCCGCAGGTATCGAAGCTGTGGACTTTTGACCCCGGCATCAGAGAAATATAAAAATAGAAATAGAGGAAAATTATGTTAGATGTATGTTTGTTAGGAACAGGAGGGATGATGCCGCTGCCATACCGGTGGCTGACATCCCTGATGGTTCGATATAATGGCAGCAGTCTGTTAATTGACTGTGGAGAAGGCACACAGATTGCAGTAAAAGAAAAAGGATGGAGCTTTAAACCAATCGATGTCATCTGTTTTACCCACTATCACGGGGATCATATCAGTGGACTTCCGGGACTGCTCCTTACTATGGGAAATGCAGACCGTACTAAGCCGCTTACACTAATCGGACCAAAAGGACTGGAGCGGGTAGTGAATTCACTGCGTGTAATCGCACCAGAACTTCCATTCCAGATTAAGTACAAAGAAATCACAGAGCCGGAGCAGACATTCGAGATGAATGGTTACCGGCTAAAAGCATTTCGTGTCAACCACAATGTAATATGCTATGGCTATACCATGGAAATTGACCGTGCCGGCAAATTCGATGTGGAAAGGGCAACGGCGTCCAATATTCCGCAGAAATACTGGGGATTATTGCAAAAAGGTGAGACAGTAGAGACGCAGAGACATGTCTACACACCGGATATGGTACTTGGACCGGCAAGAAAAGGGATTAAGCTTACATATTGTACAGATACAAGACCGACAGAGTCGATCAGGGAAAATGCAAAAAAATCAGATCTGTTCATATGTGAAGGTATGTACGGGGAAAAAGATAAACAGAAAAAAGCCAAAGAATACAAACACATGACTTTTTATGAAGCAGCACAGCTTGCAAAAGATGCACAGGTAAAAGAGATGTGGCTGACACACTACAGTCCGTCACTTACAAAGCCGGAGGAATACATGGATGATGTTAAAGCAATATTCCCGAATTCGATCGCTGCAAAAGATAAAAGATCTGTAGAACTGGTATTTGAGGATTAGGAGGAAGAACATGAGCGAGACAAAAGACGTATTAATACTGGCGATTGAAAGCTCCTGCGATGAGACAGCGGCAGCAGTCGTAAAAAACGGAAGAGAAGTATTGTCCAATGTGATTTCTTCGCAGATTGCACTGCATACTCTTTATGGGGGTGTTGTGCCGGAGATCGCATCCAGAAAACATATAGAAAAGATCAACCAGGTGATTGAGGAAGCACTAAAAGAAGCAGATGTTACCCTTGAGGATATTGATGCAATCGGTGTTACTTATGGACCAGGGCTGGTAGGTGCACTGTTAGTAGGTGTGGCGGAAGCAAAAGCTATCGCTTACGCAGCAGGAAAGCCACTGGTAGGTGTACACCATATAGAAGGACATATTGCGGCCAATTTTATTGAACACAAAGAACTGGAGCCGCCATTCTTTTCACTGGTTGTATCCGGAGGACATACACACCTGGTGCGTGTAAAAGACTACGGAAAATTCGATATTATCGGAAGAACCAGGGACGATGCGGCAGGAGAAGCATTTGATAAAGTAGCTCGTGCAATCGGACTTGGATATCCCGGTGGACCAAAGATTGATAAAGTAGCAAAAGAAGGAAATCCGGATGCCATAGCATTTCCACGTGCAAATGTAGAAGATGCGCCTTATGATTTTAGCTTCAGTGGATTAAAATCAGCCGTATTAAATTATATCAATGGATGCAAGATGAAAGGCAAAGAGTACAATCAGGCAGACATAGCAGCGTCTTTCCAGAAAGCAGTTACCGATGTACTGGTTGCAAAAGCCATGCATGCAGTAGAAGAGTACAAAGTAGATAAATTTGCCATAGCAGGCGGAGTTGCATCCAACAGTGCACTACGTGCGGCCATGAAAGAAGCATGTGAAGAAAGAGGCGTGAAGTTTTATTACCCGTCTCCGATCTTCTGTACGGATAATGCAGCGATGATCGGTGTGGCAGCCTATTATGAATATATGAATGGAACCAGAAGTGGATGGGATCTGAATGCAGTTCCGAATCTGAAGCTTGGTGAGCGCTAATCAGGTGAATTAAGGCAGGGAAGAGCAAATGAAAAAGAGATGCGTGGCAATTGTGCTTTCGGCAGGACAGGGAAAAAGAATGGGAACATCTATTCAGAAGCAGTATATTGAACTGTGTGGAAAACCAATTATCTGTTATTGCCTGGAAGCATTTGAAAAATCAGAGATTATTGATGATGTGATCATGGTGGCCGGAGCCGGACAGGAAGATTATGTGACGGAAGAGATTGTGAATAAATATCACTTCGGAAAAGTACGTGCAGTAGTTCCGGGTGGTAAAGAACGCTACGATTCTGTCTGGAGTGGATTAAAGGCTATCCGTGACGGTATGGCAGGAGAAGAGGCAAAAGAAGGCTACGTGTATATTCATGATGGCGCCAGACCGTTTGTAGACGAAGAAATTATAAAGAGAGGTTATACATGTGTGGAAGAAAACCGTGCATGTGTTGCTGGTATGCCGAGTAAGGATACAGTAAAGATCGTAGACGAAAATCAGTTCGCAGTTACTACGCCTGTACGCAAATATGTATGGATCATACAGACCCCGCAGGTATTCGAAACAGCACTTATTACACAGGCGTATGAGAAGCTGATGAAGCATGACCGTGAAAATGTAACAGACGATGCCATGGTAGTGGAACAGGAAATGCAGATACCTGTAAAGCTGTTTGAAGGCTCTTATTGTAATATTAAGATTACGACACCGGAAGATCTGGAGACAGCGAAAGGATTTATTGAAAGTATATAAGAACTGTCTCTTTTGATCTGATACCACGAATTGCCTGACGGCTATGCTTTGGGAATAGTCTTTTTGTGAGCACAGTAAACAAATCGTAATAGCCAGGCAATTTATGGCATCGTCACATAGGGCATGTCGGGAAAGACATTCATACAATCTATATGTCCCGCTTTGTGGTATATTTTGTCTTCGTTCGGTTGACGTAGCCCACTATGCCGTCCTCATTCAGACAAAATCACACACAAATTGTGACGTACATCTTGCGGGAAGCATTTTTCAGACATACTCGAACTAATATACTCCGAAATAGAAGTGTATACATATGTCAGAAATACCTGAAAATAAGAAAAATAGAAAAAAACAAAAAAAGTTTGAAAAAAGTGTTGACGACAGTGAAAAGCTGTGCTAGAATACATCTTGTCGCTGAGGTGATGCGGAAGCGACAGACAAGTTAATAGATGGAGAGGTATCGAAGTGGTCATAACGAGGCGGTCTTGAAAACCGTTTGTCCGAGAGGGCGCGTGGGTTCGAATCCCACCCTCTCCGCTTTATAAAAACTACCAAGTTTATCCTGGTAGTTTTTTATATGTCAAAGTATGTGAGGTGACATAGAGGTCTGACGCATACAAAGAGTTGAATTGTACGATGATGATCGAGCAGTTTATGTGGAGAAATACCCAAGCTGGCCGAAGGGGCTCCCCTGGAAAGGGAGTAGGTCGTTAATAGCGGCGCGAGGGTTCAAATCCCTCTTTCTCCGTTTGTTGATATATAAGTGGTACGAATAAAAAAGTTTAGAAAAACTTATTGACAAAGTTCGACTGCTGTGATATATTAACTGAGTCGTCGCGAGAGACAAGGCCGTGAGGCAACAGAGTCAACGCAGAAGACGGCAACATACATCTTTCAAAATAGATGAAAAACAATTTTAAAAAAAGAATAAAATAACAGTTGACAAACACAACTGAGTATGATATTCTAAATAAGCTGTCGCTGAGGCAAACGAATGTTTGAAACAAAGATAGCGATGACCGGTTGAAAAGCTGATCGAAAAAAGTTTAAAAAGTTCTTGACAAACGTCAATGAATATGATAAACTAAATGAGCCGATTTTAAACGGCGAAACAAAAAGAACCTTGATAATTAAACAATAGACAACAACCCTGAAAATTCTAAAGAGAATTATTCAGAACAGACATTTAGATGTCG